>CAYWNJ010000007.1:1995-16626 GCA_964459535.1 uncultured Rhodobacterales bacterium | reverse complement strand
ATGGCTTTCATCGACAACTTTCACCCACCACGCAAACATCACATAAAGAACAAGCGTTAGCCCGATCAGGAACATCCACGGGCCAGAGAGGCTAACAAGCCCTCCGAACGCGGGAAAGCCGCCCGACATCCAAGCGACGCCGCCGACCAGCATGACGAACGCGCCAATCGCACCAAGTAGGGGCTCAATCGCCGGGGACAAGATGTGATAATCGTGGTCTTTTGCATGGGCCATGGTCTTTAGGTCCCTCTAGTTCAAGTTGGCGTTTGAACCTGTGTCCAAGGCGGCATATCCCTCGGGCAGGTCGATTTCATAGAACGTATAGCTCAGCGTGATCGTGTGGACATATTGTGCATCTCTGTCCGAAACGATCTCTGGGTCAACAAAAAAGGTCACCGGCATTTGCACGGTCTCACCGGGGGCCAAGATCTGCTCTTCAAAGCAAAAGCACTCGATCTTGTTAAAAAATGCACCGGCCTGATAGGGGGCGACGTTAAAGCTCGCCGACCCGGCAATTGGCTCGTTTGTCGGGTTATGGGCCTCATAGAAGGCAAGATTGGTCTCTCCGATGCGCACTTTCATAAGACGCTCAACCGGCGTGAAGTCCCAGCGCATGTCCCGGTCGGTCGAGGCATCAAAGCGTACCGTTATGGTTTGATCCAGCACGGTATCCGCATTCTCGGCCACCTGTCCGGGGGTTCCGCCAAAGCCCGTCACGCGGCAGAACCAATCGTAGAAGGGAACCGAGGCCCAAGCGAGGCCGCCCATCAAAACAACCACACCGACGGTCTGCGCAACGGTTTTCGAAGGTCCCTGCAATCCCATCATTGCGATCCCTCCACGCGCGGCAGCTCGAAAGCTCCGCTGGTAATCTTAACCACGGTCAGCGCCAGTATGAGCCCAATAAAACCGACCAAGATAAGGGCCACACCGATATTGCGCCCTTTGCGGCGGGTATGAAGCGGGTGTTCGGTTCTCAAAGCCATCCCAACGTTCCTTCCAGCAGCGCATCTGCGCCAATCGCAAAGAAATGTAGGAAGAGGTAAAGCAGAGAAAAGCGGAAAAAACGTCGCTCCTGCACATAGCCATCGGCCTTTGCGCCGTCTTCATCGCGCCGCCAGATGCCAAAAGCACCCCAAAGCAACACCGCGTTCAAGACAAGCGCAGTAGCGAGGTAAATCGGCCCGCCCAGTCCGGCAAAGGCAGCGCCGATAGCCAAAATGGCCAGAGCAACGGAATAGGCGGCAATGTGCACGCGCGTCGACTTGCGCCCATGGGTCACAGTCAACATCGGAACGCCCGCATCCTCGTAATCGGACTTCATAAACAGGGCGAGCGCCCAGAAATGCGGGGGTGTCCACATGAAAATAAGCGCAAACATTGCCCATGCTTCGATGGGCATCTCTCCGGCTGCCGCGACCCATCCGATAACAGGCGGAAAGGCCCCCGCAGCGCCGCCAATGACAATATTCTGAGGCGTCGAGCGTTTCAGCCACATCGTATAAATCACAGCATAAAAGAATATCGTGAAAGCCAGCAGCGCGCCTGCCATAAGATTAGTCGCAAGCGACAGCATCATGACCGACAAGATCGACAACGCCACGCCAAGATGCAGCGCGACCTCGGGTGTGACCTTGCCAGCGGGAATGGGCCGCCCTGCGGTGCGGCGCATTACAGCGTCGATATCCGCGTCCCACCACATATTCAGCGCCCCTGACGCGCCAGCGCCAATTGCAATGAAAAGGATTGCGCAGAAAGCCTCGACCGGGTGCAGCGCCTGCGGCGCCGCGATCAAGCCAATCAGGGCGGTAAAGACCACAAGCGACATAACGCGCGGCTTGAGAAGAGCGAAAAAATCGCCCAGCTCAGCCTCTTTGGTCTCGCTATGCAGGCTTGCGTCGCTCATTCCCAAGCCCGTGCTTAGTTGGTCAGAACGGCTGAGACGTCTACATAATCGCCGTTTGCTTCTTGGTTCGCTTTAAGCCAAGCGTCATAGCTGGCCTCGCTGACCACTTTTACCGTGATCGGCATATAGGCATGGTTCAATCCGCAAAGCTCTGAACACTGGCCAAAGAACACGCCTTCCTTCTTGGCATTAAACCACAGCTCAGCCAGGCGACCCGGCACGCCATCTTGCTTTACGCCAAAGGCTGGAATGGTCCAGGCGTGAATCACATCCGCCGCCGTCACCTGCATAACTACGGTCTTACCCACAGGCACAACAACCGCGGTGTCGGTGGCAAGCAAGAACTCATCCCGGCTATAGCCAGCGGCGACCAACTGCGCCTCGGTCTCGGGCGTCAGGCTGTTGTCACCGCCCAGTGCAGGCGCGCCGATCATGTAGCTCTCAAAGGCGATGTCATGATCGACATATTCATAGCCCCAATACCACTGGTATCCGGTCGCTTTGATCGTGACATCCGCCTCGGGGATAATCTGCTGCTTGAACAAAATGGGTAGAGAGAAAACGCCGATCACAACAAGAATGAATGCCGGCACGACGGTCCAAGTCACTTCAAGCGGTGTGTTATGGGTGAACTTTGCAGGTTCTGGATTGCGCCGCGCATTGTAGCGAATGATGACCCAACCCAGCAGACCAACTACGAACAGGCAGATCGCCGTGATCGTGATCAGAAGGAAATTATCGAGCCAAACGATATCTTCCATCAACTCCGTCGCGGGCGTTTGAAAGCCAATCCCATCCGCTTCGGGCCGACCGAGAATAGGCAATTGTTCTTGTGCCCAGGCAGGTAGCGCGAAAAGAGCGGCCATAAGGCCCGGCAATGCAAAGAGCTTTTTCATGTCTTGGTCCTGATCTTGTTGATCATGTCATGCCTTAAGAGGTGTTTCGCGATTTAAGCGCCACGCCTCCCGTTGTATGAAGATGGTTAGAACCATATTCTTGCAACAAGATAAAGATGTCTGCCCGCGTCAAACCGACGCCTCTTTGCTGGAGAATACCTCATGACGGACGCTGCTTTTGATCCTTACGCGGGCGCGCTTGATCAGGACACAGCCTTGCGCCACCTGCGCGCAGCGACCGCCGGGGCCGACGATGGGGAGCTCTTTTTCGAACGGCATGTCTCTGAAGCGCTAAGCTTTGATGACGGCCGCCTGAAGTCGGCAAACTATACCGCCGCCCAGGGTTTTGGCCTGCGCGCGGTGCAGGGTGAGGCGACGGGCTATGCCCATAGCACGGATTTAAGTGCGGCTGCGCTGGCGCGCGCGGCTGAAACAGCGCGGCTTGCCGTTGGGGCGGGCGGGGGCACGTTGGCAGAGCCACCAGAGCAGGCACCTGCGCAGCTCTATTCCGATAGCGATCCAATTAGCACGATGCGTTTTGGCGTGAAGCTGGAGACCTTGCGCGAAATTGACGCCTATGCGCGGGACTTAGACCCTCGCGTCGTGCAGGTGTCGGCGACGCTCGCCGCCTCGCTTCAGAATGTCGAGATCTTAAGGGCCGATGGTCACGTTGCAAAAGACATAAGGCCCATGGCCCGCCTGAGTGTCTCGGTCATTGTCGAGCAGGCCGGACGGCGCGAATCGGGATCTGCAAGCGCCGGGGGGCGCATAGGTCTTGAAGGGTTGATGGTGCCCGACAATTGGCGGGCCAAGGTGCAAGAGGCGCTGCGCATCGCCCTTGTGAACCTCGACGCGACCCCCGCACCCGCCGGTGTGATGGATGTCGTGCTCGGCCCCGGCTGGCCTGGCATTCTGTTGCACGAGGCCATCGGGCACGGGCTTGAAGGTGACTATAACCGCAAGGGCAGCTCCGCTTTCGCGGGTCTGATGGGGCAACGAATTGCGGCAGAGGGCGTAACTGTGCTGGACGATGGCACGCTGCCAGATCGGCGCGGCTCGGTTACCATTGATGACGAAGGCACACCGGGGCACTGCACGACGTTGATCGAGGATGGGATCCTCGTTGGGTATATGCAAGATCGCCAGAATGCGCGGCTCGTGGAGACGGCAAGCACGGGCAACGGGCGGCGTCAAAGCTATGCCCATGCGCCGATGCCCCGTATGACCAATACCTATATGCGTGCGGGCAGTGTCGCCCCAGAGGATCTGGTCGCTGACCTCAAAGAGGGGATCTATGCGCCTGGTTTCGGTGGCGGGCAGGTTGATATCACCAACGGAAAGTTCGTCTTTTCATGTACAGAGGCCTATCACGTCAAAGACGGGCGGATCGCTGGACCGGTGAAAGGGGCAACGCTGATCGGGGACGGGGCAACCGCACTGCGCCAGATCAGAGGCATCGGGAATGATCTTGCTCTCGATCCGGGTATGGGAACATGCGGAAAATCTGGCCAATGGGTGCCCGTCGGTGTTGGCCAACCCTCTCTACTTATTGGAGGTTTGACGATTGGCGGGGCCGGGTGACAGAGTTTAATCACTTTTAGGGCGAAAAAATGTCGAATTTCGTGCGTCTCTTCACCAACCGTTAACCTAGACAGTTCTATATCTCCTACTCAGCAACAGGCGGAGTAGCGGATGACTGATAGAGGATCTGATCCTTCTTCCACTCACCCCCCACTCCCACCCACCCCGGAAGACGATCGGTTTCATCGCCTCCGCCTGCTGCGTTCCCGCCGGGTCGGCATTGCCACGTATAAACGGCTGCTGATCGAATACGGCACTGCGCAGAATGCGCTATACGCGTTGCCCGAGATTGCACGCGCTGCAGGCGTCAAAGATTACGCCCCTTGCCCCGTCGCCGTAATTGAGGCCGAGTTAAAAGCCGGTCAAATGGCCGGGGCAACCCTGTTTGATCACGCGGATGCCCGCTACCCTGAGCGCCTTGCTCAGATTGACGATGCGCCGCCCTTCTTATGGGCAAAGGGCCAGCTTAGTTTGCTCACGCGCCCGAGCTTGGCCATTGTCGGGGCGCGCAATGCATCCTCGCTTGGCACCCGAATGGCGCGGAAATTAGCGCGGGACCTTGGCGCTGAGGGATATTCCATTGTCTCGGGCCTAGCACGCGGGATCGACGCGGCGGCGCATATCGCGGCGCTTGAGACCGGGACCATCGCGGTGCTCGCAGGCGGTGTCGATGTGCTTTACCCGCCCGAAAACGCTGGGATCGGCGCCGATATCGGGACGGAAGGGCTGCTACTTTCAGAGCAACCCATGGGCTTGCAACCGATGGCGCGGCATTTTCCAGCCCGCAACCGGATCATCTCGGGCTTTGCCCAGGCGACAATCGTTGTCGAGGCGGCCTCAAAATCGGGCAGCTTGATCACCGCACGCGGCGCTCTGGATCAAGGACGCGAAGTGCTCGCTGTTCCAGGCAGCCCTCTGGACGCACGCGCTGCGGGCTGTAATGCACTTATTCGGGACGGTGCAATATTAGTACGAGGCGCGACCGACGTCATAGAAGCGCTGCCGCGCGCTTCGCAAAGTGAGCCTTCTAAACCAACGCCGCCAGCGCCATCAAAACCCGCGCGCAGCTTGCGGGAAACTGCGGTGCTGCACCGGCAAATCCTGGAGCGTTTAGGCCCATCGCCGTTGGCCGAGGACCAACTGATCCGAGATCTTGGGCGGTCCGCAGGAGAGGTGGCCCCAGCTTTAGTTGAACTCGAGCTTGATGGCCATGTAACACGCCAACCCGGTGGACTGTTGAGCAGTGAGATCAAAGCGTAAAGCACTTCCGGGCTATCTTAAGCTGCCAATATGTCTTGCGCTTCGTGCTCTTCCGGAGCATCGGTGGGCTGTGGATTGCAATATAGCCTGACAATTGAATTTCGATATTGATCTCCAACCGCCTCCGCTCTGCTCAAGCCGCCCGTGGGGGAGGTCCGCGCGTCGCCATCCTGCGGATGGCGTGGGGTTAAGCAGAGACAGGATCACAATCTAACCGTTAGGCTACAGCCACCCCGGAAGGTGAGGCGTTCGAAAGACGATCATGTGATCGAGCACCATAAAGGCGCTTGGCAGATCAGTGCCATATTTCGTGAAGCATGACATACGACCGAGACCGATATTTTAATCCCTGGGCAGTCTCCGAAAATCACCTTGAAAACCGGGAAACGCGATACGGCACTCTTTGAAGAGCCGACCGAGCAGATTAAGCCGCAGGCAATCCGAGCAAATTACGTGCCTCCTGAGGCGTCGCAACTGGGCGCTCGTAGGCCGCGCAAATCTCTGCCGTCCGCCGCACAAGTGCTGCGTTCGAAGGCGCCAGCGTTTCGCGGTCCATGCGAACATTGTCCTCAAGGCCGGTGCGTGCATGACCGCCCGCTTGAATTGCCCAATGGTTTAGGGTCTCTTGTTTCGCACCTATTCCGGCGGCGCACCACGGCGCGTCGATGCCAAACAGTCGATGCACCGTCTGAACGTAGAAATCAAAGACCACCTTGTCGGCGGGCATGGCATTCTTAACGCCCATGACAAACTGCACGTAAGGCGTGCCGTCTATCTGACCCTTATCGGCCATTTCTCGCGCCTTGAGGATGTGGCTAAGATCAAACGCTTCGATTTCCGGTTTCACGCCATGTGTCCGCATCTGTGAGGCCAACCAGTCCACAAGATCAGGCGGGTTTTCATAGACGCGCGTTGGGAAATTGTTAGAGCCGACCGAGAGCGACGCCATGTCGGGTTTCAAAGGCAACATGCCCCCGCGTTCTTGACCCGCACCCGAGCGCCCTCCGGTTGAAAACTGGATGATCATGCCGCGGCAGTGCTGCTCCAAGCCTTCTTTCAGGCGCGCAAACTTTTCCGGGTCTGAAGATGGGGTTTGATCGTCGTTGCGTACATGCGCGTGGCAGATTGAGGCACCCGCCTCAAAGGCTTCGTGCGTGCTCTCAATCTGTTCAGAGACGGAGATTGGGACGGCGGGATTGTTTTCCTTGCGCGGCAAGGAGCCGGTGATCGCCACGCAGATGATGCAAGGTGCTTTCATGCCTTTACCATGACAAAATCAAAGCGGGCGCGCCACTTGGTTGTGCCCTGAGCAGGCTCAAACGGTGCAATCAGGGACTCTTTGACCCCAAAGACAGCATCTGAGCTAAGCCATTTATCCTCACCATCAAAGATATGGGTGACGATCTTTTGGTATCCGGGGGCTGTGATGAGGAAATGCAGGTGAGCGGGTCGGTTTGGGTGTCTGCCCAAGGCGGCAAGCATTTTGCCCACTGGTCCGTCATCTGGGATCGGATAAGCCACGGGCTTAATTCCGACAAAGCTGTAATCGCCGTCTGTCCCGGTAATGAACCTGCCCCGATTGTTGTACTCAGGCTGAATATCGGGCTGCTGCACGTCATAATAGCCGTCTGCGTTGTCAGACCAGACATCCACAGTCGCGCCTGCGATGGGCGCGCCATGCGCGTCGAGCACGCGGCCTTCAAAGAGGCAGGGCTCACGACTCTTTATGGCGGCCGTAGTCGCTGTCTGCCCTAAGCTGCTCTGCGGTATTGGCGCGCTTGACTGATGATTGGGAACTGACCTGCTCCCCGAAATCTCCCGCACTATAGTGTAGAACTTACTCAACCTCTTAAAGGGGCAAACAGATGCGAAAGCGCCGTTTTAGAGCGACGCAGATCATCCATTGCCCGGCAGGCGATTTGCGAAACAAATCTGCCGATTGCTGGAATGGTTAATGAATAGGGTTCAATCGTAGCGTCGAACGGGATGTCGACGCTGGAGGTGTTATGTCCCGGAACCCAATGGAGAAAATCGCTGCTTTCCGATTACCAATAAACAAAGATAGCAGGGTACAGGCGCTGAAAGGTCATGTTTTGTAATATTTGTGCAGTACAAAAAAACTTGGCGCTCAAGAAACAATAGGCGGAACGACCAAAGCTACTTTTGTAGTTCCTTTGACCATGGGGGATTTGCGCCTGACCTAGAGACTGTAATGGCGGCGGCGTTGGCGGCGTGCCGAAGCGCCTCCTCCCAAGTCTTTAGATGCAAAGAGGCAAGGTTCGCTTTCGTCAAATTCCCGGAACTCTGTAGGCGCGCCAAGACACCTGCGTTGAACGTGTCTCCTGCACCCACCGTATCGACAACGGTAACTTTGGGGGCATCCACGATGATATGTTCGCCTTTTGGCAGATAGGCTTCTGTGCCTTTCGATCCCTTGGTAATGATGACACAGTCTGGGCCCTTTGCCTTTAACTGTGCGACTTTGTCAGCCAATTGAGCTGTACCGGGACATATCCATTCCATGTCTTCGTCTGAAACCTTTAAAATATCCGTGACGGTCAACATTTGCTCGAGCCGCGCGCGATAGGTGTCTTCGTTTTGAATAAATGCCGGGCGAATATTAGGGTCTAGCATCACGACACGGGTATCGCCTTGGCGCTGCGCATAGCTGAGATATGCGTCGGATGCTGGTTCACAGACAAGGCTAATGCCTCCGAAAAAAAGGGCGTTAATCTCTTCAGATGGGGTTGGCATGTCCTCTATCGTCAACAAACGGCCCGCTGAATTTTCATCAAAGAAAGCATACCGGGCGTCCCCTTGGACCAGTTGAACGAAGGCTAAGGTTGTTGGTCGGTGCGTCGAAACAAGGTAATCTCGCGCTACATTGCTCGCCGCCAGATCACCTAGAAGCTGCGCGCCGAACATGTCAGATGACAGCCCGGTCAGAAGGGCCACTTGCGATCCGAGCCGCCCCAAAGCGATAGCGGTGTTGAAAACAGCGCCGCCGGAGTATGGAACAAAACCGGCCCGCCCATCCGGCATTGAGGTTGGGATCATATCGATTAAGGCTTCGCCGCAACACAAGATCATCTCAGCTTGCCTCTAAGCTTGTGTTCAGATAGGCGCGCAATGCACCGACCACACCATTTTCGCTTAGAAATTTGGCCCAGTGGTAGAAAGATTTTTTAAACCGTGTGTCATCAGAGAGGTCGCCATAGATCTGGCTTTGCTCCAGCCAAGTTGTTGGGCTTCCAGCTGCCTTATTCAGAGCCTCCCAAATCGGATCATTTGCTTCGATCACACTGCCATCTTCGCGCAGACCTGCGCACATTTTCGCCCAAAGCGCTTGCGAAAGGGCCAGCCCTTCAAGAGCGGCGCTCTTTGCGATTGCATCCCGTATCACGGGCAGGACAGCCCCCGTTTGGCGGGAGGATCCGTCAAAGGCTACGCGTCGAACCGTGTCGTGAATGGCGGGGTTTGAAAAGCGCTGATCAATCAAATCGACATAGTTTGCGACATCCATTCCCGGGGCTTTACGGACATGGGGTCCAATCTCTTCTATCGCGATCTTGCGGAGAAACGCTTTGATCTCTGGGCAGGCCATAGCTTCGGCGATTGTCGAAAGCCCGAGCAGTTCGGCAGGTGCGGCGATGATCTGATGTCCTCCATTAAGGATCCTCAGCTTCATGGCCTCATAGTCATGCACAGTGTCTGACATTGTTGCGCCAACATGTTCCCAATCCGGGCGACCGGCGCAAAAATCGTCTTCGATGACCCATTGGCGGAAGTTTTCATGCGTCACCGGCGCGCGGTCCAAGACACCAAAACTTTGGACCAAGGCCAATTCGCTTGCGCTAGTCGCCGGCACGATGCAATCGACCATGGAGTTTGGAAAGCTCACCTTGGCTTCGATCCAAGCCGCCAATTCGGGATCCATCAGATGCGCCAAGCTTAATGTCACCTGACGCATGATCGCGCCATTACCCGGCAGATTGTCACAGCTTTGGCACGTAAAGGGGCCAAGCCCGTTGTCGCGTCTGATTTTTAGCGCGGCAATGATCGCGCCAAAGACAGTGCGTGGCGCCCTGGGATGCGCGATATCAAAGACGATATCAGCGTGGTCGGGGTCAAAGTCTTTGGTGGCGGGGTCCAGGTAATATCCGCCTTCGGTGACCGTCAAAGACACGATCTTGATCGCGGGATGGGCCATTTGCTGGATCAGCGCGTGATTTCCTGTCTCAACAGGAATGTAGCCCATCATGGAGCCTACGATTTCGGCGGATACACCGCTTGGATCAAGCTCAATCAGAGTGCTGAGGTAATCTTGAGCCGCCAGCTTTTCTCGTTGAGCTTTATCAAAGGGCCGCACGCCTGCACCGATGATCCCCCAATCCAGGGCTTGTCCCTGCTGCATCAGCCTGTGGAGATACCAAGCCTGGTGCGCTCTGTGAAAATTGCCCAGTCCGATATGGACGATCCCAGGTTTGATCTGGGTACGATCATAGTGGGGGCGTCTAATGTCGGGTGGTATCTGCGCCAGCCGCGCATTGCACAGAGGAATGGGGGCGGTTTTCGTGTCGCAGTCTTTCATCAGCTCATCCATTGGCCCCCATCCACATTATAGGTCTGCGCTACGATGTACTTAGCCTCATCACTCGCCAGAAAAACCGCCATACCGGTCAAGTCCTCAGCGGTGCCCATACGTCCAAAGGGTACGGCGCTCGCCACCTCAGCCTTCTTTTGGCCCACCACCTTTCCTTCGAGCTTGGCAAAGTAAGCATCCACGCCGTCCCAATGCGCGCCATCGACCACGCCCGGAGAGATCGCGTTGACGTTGATCCCATGTTCTATAAGGTTCAGCCCTGCGCTTTGGGTCAGGCTAATGACAGCCGCTTTGGTCGCGCAATAGACGGCCACTAAGGGCTCGCCCCGCCGTCCGGCCTGGCTTGCCATATTGATGATCTTTCCTTTTATCCCGCGGTCGACCATGTGCCGGGCCACCGCTTGCAGGGTAAAGAGCGTGCCCTTGATGTTGACGTCAAAAGTGCGCGCATAGTCCGCTTCGGTGATGTCAACGATTGGGGCGGCGGTGAAGATCGCAGCGTTGTTTACCAAAATGTCGATCTGGCCAAGCTCTGCGACTGTCTTGGCGACTGCTTGCTCAATGCTGTCCTTGCTCGTGACGTCCATCTCAACGGCCAAAGCACCCATCTCTGCCGCTGTTTGGGCGGCGCGATCAAAGTCTATATCGCCAATCGCGACCCTTGCGCCTTCCCGGATATAGCGCCGCGCAAAGGCCCGTCCGATACCGCGTGCAGCCCCTGTAATCAGGGCTGATTTGCCTGCCAATCGGCTCATGAAATACGCATGCCTTGGGTGTCAAAACGGTGTAATTCTTCCAACCGTGGTGACAGATGGATGGTGTCTCCGTGCTTCAACGCCACATCTCCTACAGCGCGCACGGTCAATGTGTCAGCCAGACCCGTATCGTGAACATGGAAGAACGTATCAGACCCTAGATGCTCAGCGACACCAACTGTCCCAGTCCAGGTGCCACTATCGGACACAACATCAATATGTTCCGGGCGAATCCCGATGGTTGCGCAGTCGTGCTTGGCCGCCTCCGCGCCGCTTAGTAGGTTCATCTTGGGCGAGCCGATAAACCCAGCGACGAATAGGTTTCGAGGGTTGCGATATAGGTCCAGCGGGGACCCCACTTGCTCAATCACGCCAGCTTGCAGCACAACGATCTTATCCGCCATGGTCATGGCCTCGACCTGATCATGGGTCACATAAATCATGGTTGTGCCCATGCGTGCATGCATTTCCGTGATCTCGATCCGCATGCCGACACGCAGCGCAGCGTCGAGGTTTGACAGCGGCTCGTCAAAGAGAAACGCTTTGGGCTCGCGCACAATCGCCCGGCCAATCGCGACGCGTTGACGCTGTCCGCCAGAAAGCTGCGCGGGTTTGCGGTCGAGGTAATCAACGAGGTTCAGGCTTTCAGCCGCGGCCATGATCCGCTTTTCCTGCTCTGCCTCGCTAAAGCCAGCCATGCGCATGGGAAAGGCAATATTCTTGCGGACGGTCATATGCGGGTAGAGCGCATAGGTTTGAAACACCATCGCTAGCCCGCGTTTGGAAGGGGAGACTTGTGTTACATCCGCGCCATCAATCCAGACGCGTCCGGATGTCGTTTCTTCCAGTCCTGCGATCAGGCGCAGGAGGGTCGATTTTCCGCACCCAGACGGTCCGACAAATACCGCAAATTCACCGTCCTCTATGGTCAAATTCAGCGGCGGTATCACTTGCATGTCGCCAAAGCTCTTCGTTACATTTTCAAGCTCAATGCGTCCCATAACGTCCCCTCATTTCACCGCGCCAAAGGTCAGGCCTTGGACAAGTTGTTTTTGACAAAACCAGCCCAACACAACGATGGGGCCGACGGCGGCGGCGGATACGGCAGAGAGGCGACCAAAGAAAAGCCCCTCTGGCGCGCGGTTGCCTTCGATGAGTTTCGACAGTGTCGCGGCGTCGGTGGTGGTAAGCCGCACCGTCCAATAGGCTTCGTTCCAGCAAAATATAAAGCATAGCAGGGCTGTCGAGGCGATGCCCCCCCAAGCCAGCGGGATCAAGATCTCGCGGATCTCTCCCCAAGTGGAAACGCCATCCATTTGGCCAGCTTCGATGATTTCCTTCGGGATTTCCTTGAAATAGGTGAAGAGCATCCAAACCACGATCGGCAGGTTGATCAGCATCAACACTAAAATGATCACGAAATGGGTATCAAAAAGCCCGACGCTCTTGGTCAGGTAGGTCATCGGGTAAAGGACCGCCGCTGCGGGCAGCATTTTGGTGCTGAGCATCCACATGAGGACATCCTTGGTGCCGCGGCTGGGGTTAAACGCCATTGCATAGGCGCAGGGGATGCCAACCGCGAGCGCAAAGAGCGTGGCGAAAACCGAGGTGATGACCGAATTGGTCGCAAAGCGCCAATAGTCATAATTCTCCGTCATATTGATGTAGTTCTCAAGCGTGGGCGTAAACCAAATCAGAAACTCTGGTTTCACCGCATCCGCATCTGTCTTGAAGCTGGTCAGCACCATCCAGAAGATTGGGAAGAAGAACAGAAACGCCACGATCCACGCCAGCGTGGCCCGGCTGATGCGACCTGATTTGGAGGTGTGTGCAACGATGGCCATGGTCTTACTCCATCAACGTCTTGCCGATCATCCGCAGTAGGAAGATCGCAACAATATTGGCCAGGATGACCGCAAAAATCCCAGTGGCGCTGGCGGCACCAATATTGTTGTTGGCAAATTCGCCAATCAGATAGGGTAGGTTCTTGTTCCCGTTTCCGCGGCTGACAATCTCAATCTCAGCATAGAGCGAGAGGTGAAAGATCGCCTGGATCATCACCACAATCGCAATCGGGCGTGCAAGATGGGGAAGCGTCAGAAAGCGGAACTGGCTCCAAGCGCCCGCGCCATCCAGGATCGCGGCTTCTTTCTGCTGTTGGTCCTCGGATTGCAGCGATGTCATGAAAATCAACACCGCAAACGGTGTCCACTGCCAGGTCACCATGATTATAACGGCATAGGCGGAGGTCTGTGTGGCGCGGAAAGAGATTGGCGCCAGTTCAGGCCAGAGGCTAAAGAACCCGCCCAGCAAGGGCGCGCTACGCAACCCATCAATCACATCGTTAATCCCGGCGACGGCCAGCCCTTGCAGGCCAAGCACAGGGTCTAAGATCATGTTGATCCACAGAACCGCGTTTACGGCGGGCATAACAAAGAAGGGGGAGATGAGCAGCACACGGGCAATCCCGCGACCGGGGAAGGCTTTGTTAATGAGCACGGCGATCAGAATACCAAGAATGACCGTCAGAAACAGGATCGAGCAAACGATCAGCAGGCTGTTCTGGATCGCCAAAAGGAAGTCTTTGTTGCCCCAGACAAATTCATAATTCCCGAACCCGCGCCAATTGCTCAGGCTTGGCGTTGTCCATTCCGGCCGACGCAAATTGTTCAGCACGTAGCGGATGAACGAAAAGTAGAGTGTCATCCCAAGAGGGATCAACATCCAGATCAAAAGCAGAATGACCGCCGGAGACTGGAGAAGGCGTGGCAAGCGTCTGTTAGACATGGAACGATCCTTCGCGCAAACGGGTCATTCCGTTATGCCGCGCGTTGGTCAAAGAGGGAATGTTCGGAGTGTGCGTCTTGACGCGGGCCCGGCCAAGTAGCCGGACCCGGTATTTTGTCAGAGCTTTAGTAGCCTGCTTCTTCCATAATGGCTTCTGCAGCTGCCTGCGATGCCGCCAAAGCGTCATCCACAGACTTGGCTCCGGACAGCGCCGCCGCCATTTCTTGCGCAACAGCCGAGCCGACTTCTGGGAACTCAGGGATCGCCGCGAACTGAACACCAACATAGGGTTTCAGGTCCGTTGCTTCAGGAGCGGCAGAGTTAATGGCCGCCATTTCAGCCGCCGCGAAGCCCGCCACTGCCTTGAATTCGTCAAAGCCGTATGTGGATGAGCGCTGGCCCGTTGGGACCGATCCCCAGCCAAATTCAGGGTGGTTTGCCACGGCCTGAACATAGTCCTTCGATGTTGCCCATTCGATGAAGTCTTTCGCCGCATCTGCATTTGGCGAACCAGCAGGCACAGCCATCGCCCAGGCCCACAGCCAGTTTGCACCCACAGGGTTACCAGCGTTCGGGCTTTGCGCATAGGCAACGCCGTCTACTTCTAGGAAAGACGCCGCGATAGTGGCGTCAATCCACATGCCGCACTTGCCTTGGTTGTAAAGGGCGAGGATCTCATTGAACGAATTACCTTCCGAACCGGGAGGGCCGTAGTTGCCAAGCAGATCCACGTAAAAGTTGATGGCCGCCCGCCATTCATCACTATCGATGGTCGGTTTGAAGTCTGCGTCAAACCACGCGCCGCCAAAGCTGTTCACCATGGTCGTGATGAACGCCATGTTG
>CAYWNJ010000007.1:0-1985 GCA_964459535.1 uncultured Rhodobacterales bacterium | reverse complement strand
CAGCCGGGCTTGCCGCGCAGACATGCGCCGTAAACGCCAGCATCGGGGTTGTGCACCGCTGCCGCTGCCGCTTTGATGTTGTCCCAGCTGTCATTGTCCGCAATGGACACGCCTGCTGCGTCCATCAGGTCCTTGCGGTACATCACCATGGAGCTTTCGCCATAGAATGGTGCGGCGTACATGGTGCCCTCATAGGACAAGCCTGCGCGGATGGCTGGCAGGATGTCGTCCATGTCGTAGTCCGCGCCGAACTCTAGCGGCTCGATCCAACCGGCAGCGCCCCAAATCGGCGCTTCCTGCATGCCGATATTGATAACATCATACTGGCCGCCACCTGTGGCGGTGTCAGAGGTCACCTGCTCACGCAGTACGCCTTCTTCAAGGCTGACCCAGTTCAGCTTTACGCCAGTCTCTTCGGTATAAGCCTCAGCCACTTTCTGCATATTGATCATGTGGCCGTTGTTGACGATCGCGATCGTCAGCTCTTTGGCGTGTCCGTCGGCAAAAGCACCAAGCGCACCCGCCATTGTCAGCGCGGTTGCGCCGAACAATGCGTTCTTCAATGACATCCTTGTCCTCCCTGGTTGGATGGTTGGGTGAGGCTACGGAAAAATACAGCGCGGCGTCAACTAAAACTTTGCTCGCGTAAAATTATGATGCGAGGGTTCTGATTTTAAACGATCTAAGCAGAACCACGCATCACAAGCCGGCCGTCATATAGCGCAGTTTCTCGGACGCTTTGCCTGTCCCCCCCGCCGATCAGCTTTAGAATCGCCTCTACGCTTCGAGATCCAATAGCCCCGTAGTCTTGGGCTATTGTCGTTAAGCCTGGGCACGTGTAGCGGGCGAAGGGATGATCGTCATGGCCCGCAATCCGCAGCGTGCAATCCGGCTCAATGCCAATCTTCTCGCCACTTTCGAACGCTGCGGCCAGGAGTCCAATAGCGAGGCGGTCATTGGAGCAAAGCAACGTCCGAGAAGGCAGGCGGCCTTCGGCAATCACGCGGAGTCCCTCACGATAGCCGATCTCCTCAAAGTTCCAGCCGGAACCATGAACGCGGATAAAATGTGGCGTTTGGCCCTGCCGCTGCATTGCGGCCTCGTAAGCTGCGCGGCGGCGGAACGCATTGGGATTGATTGGGTTTTCCATTTCGAAAAAGGTTGGCGCTTCACCGGTGCGGCACAGGTAATTGACAATCAAATCAATGCTCTGCATATTATTTGAACCAAAGAAAGCCGCGCCGACCCCGTCGAGATTGGCATCAAACAACACAGTTGGGATGTGCTGGGCAAACCGATCCACGTCTTCTGTCCGCGAGGCGCGCCCTAAAGGTGCCAGCAAAACTCCAGCAGGTTTGATCGCCCGAAGACTATCCAGGTTCGCGATCTCCTGATCTGGCCCGCCATGCGAGCTGAGCAGAAGCGGGCTGTAGCCAGCCTCCACAATCTGCTCTTCGATGGTCCGCGCGATCGCCGCAAAAAACGGATCCGTGAGGTTGGGAACAACAAGCCCGATTGTCTTCGTTTGGCGGCGGTTTTGGTTGATTGCGTAGATGTTCGGCCGGTAGTCATGCTGCTCAAGAGCTGCTTCTATCCTTTTTCGGGTTTTCTCTCGGACGCTGCTTGGGTCGTTGAAGTATTTTGAGACTGTAGGACGGGACACTCCGACGAGCGCAGCGAAGTCTTCCATGTTCTTAACTTTCTGTTTGGACAAAGCGCTATGATCCCGTTTGTTAACTTACATGGTGATGCAGTTTAGTTTCCGCGCGTCAATTTTTGAAGGGTGCTTTGTGAGTTTTCAAGCCCAAGCGCCATCGTCACAGGACCCGTCTGAGCCCAAAGCGTGTATTGTCAATGGGTGAAAAATGCCTGAGCTGGCTGCAACAAGCTCTAGAGGCGGGAGAGGATGGCTTGCGCCGCGCGGGTTCCGGGGTCGGTTTCACCTGCGCCAAGCGCGGTCATGACCGAGCGCATGGCCGCGCGTT
>CAYWNJ010000006.1:0-19957 GCA_964459535.1 uncultured Rhodobacterales bacterium | reverse complement strand
TGAGAGATCTAGGTTATGCCGTGGACGTGCTATCCGACGGGAACGCAGCGGCGGATTTTCTGCGACAAGAAACATGCGATGTCATTATCCTTGACATCAACCTGCCGGGCCGCTCTGGCCTAGACATTTTGCGCGAGCTTCGGGCGCGCGATGATCAGCGCATTGTGATTTTGCTAACCGCGCGCGCGGAAACCCAAGACCGCGTTATGGGGCTGGACAGCGGCGCGGATGACTATCTTGTCAAACCTTTCGAAATGGACGAACTGGTTGCCCGCATCCGCGCCCTCGCCCGCCGCCGAGATCGCGCGCCTCTTCGCGCAATTGAGCTCGGACAAATCACCCTAGAGCTGTCGCCCCTTCAGGCTATCGCCCCAAGCGGGCCGCTGGATATTCCTAGGCGCGAGCTAAGCCTCCTCGCCGCCCTTGCCGAGGCGAAGGGGGCCCCGGTTTCTAAGGAAACCCTGCTCGATTTTGCCTATGGCACTGGCAGCGAGACGGATGACAAGGTTGTCGAAGTCTATATGTCGCGGCTGCGCAAACGCCTTGCTCCCTATGACTTAACGATCCGCGTGCTGCGCGGGATCGGCTATAAGCTGGTGGTCGGGGAGAGATGAAACACGCGATCTCTCTGCGGGCGCGGTTGACGGCCATCATCCTGCCCCCCCTTATTGTCGTCGCTGCAGCGGTTGGGCTCTGGCAATTACAAATAACACAATCAACCGCGCGCGAGGTATTTGAGCGCACCCTCCTGACAATTGCGATTGCAATCGCCAATGATGTCGCGGTCTCTGGGGGCGACGTTCTGTCCCCCGAGACCTCTTTAATGCTCGAAAACGCATCAGGCGGGACCGTCTTTTATCATGTCTATGCTCCCGATGGCGTGATTGTCACAGGCTATGCAACCCCGCCGGTGGGCATTCCGAAAGTGACATCCGGCGTCTCGGCCCCTCAGGTTTTTGACGCGGTCTATCAAGGGCGCGCCGTGCGCGGGGTACGCTTGCAAACACGAACGCAAGTCGATGGGTTCGCCGGAATTTTCACCACAACCGTTTGGCAAAGTGCTGCGCTGCAACAACGCTTTGTCTTAGACCTCATGCTCCGCACACTCCTTGGGCTAGGAGCAGTCATTGTTTCTTTAGCTCTCATCGTTTGGTTCGGCGTGCGCTACGGTCTGCGCCCGCTGACTGATCTTGAAGCAGCGATAGAGCGCCGCTCGAACGATGATCACCTTTCGGCCATTCAACGCGTTGTCCCGATAGAAGTGCGGGGCGTGGTCAAAACGCTTAACCGCCTGTTTGGCCAAGTTGGGAGTACGTTGGAGGCCCAATCTCAATTCATCGCAAACGCAGCCCATCAACTGCGCAATCCCATCGCAGGCGTGCTGTCCTTGGCCGAGGCGGTAAGGGCTGCACCGACCAAGGCCGAGATGGCATCGCGCGCCGATGATCTGCTCGAAGCCGCGCGCGAGACATCAGAGCTTGCTCAAAAGCTTTTGCTATACGAGCGCGCGCGCTCGATCAGCCCCCAAACCAGCTTTGTCGCTTTCCCCGCGCAAGATATGTTCGAAACATGGGCGCGGGTATTTCAAGAGCGCGTACCTGCTGGGATTACCTTCAAAACGGAGATCGACGTTGGTGCTGCAGAGGTTCTAGGCGATCAGGTGATGCTGAAAGAGGCCTTATTCAATCTTCTTGACAATGCCATCGCGCATGGTGGCCCCACCTTAGCACATATCATTTTCGGTGCGCGCGTTGACGGCGCAGTGCTTATACTCTGGATTGAGGATGACGGGGTTGGGATACCCCAAGACCAACTGAGGCAGGCTCTCACGCGGTTTGCGCAAATCGGTCCAAGCAAAGGCAGCGGGCTTGGTCTCTCAATCGTTCAGACTGTTGTCGAAAGCCATAACGGAACGCTTCGATTGACCCCCAAAACGCCGGGGTTACGGGCTGAAATTACCTTGAGCGGTTACTTTAGCGTCCCAAATTCGTAAATCAGTCGCCAAACGCCTCGGATCAATCGCCGCCCACAGCTTCTTCGACCGCGGATACAACGCTTTCCACGACGGTCTCTAGCACAGAGCCATTCGTGCTTTCCGCCATCACGCGAATTAGGGGCTCCGTACCCGAGGTTCTAATAAGTAATCTACCGTTGCCAGCCAACTTCTCCTCGGCTGACGCAACGGCTGCTTTGACGGTCTCCGATGTCAGCGGTGTTTCGCCGGCGGCAAAACGCACATTCCGAAGAAGTTGGGGCACAGGCTCGAAGTTATGCAACAGCTCCGAGGCTGGCCGATCAAGGCGGACCATTTCAGCAAGAAATTGCAGCCCGGCCATCAAGCCATCGCCTGTCGTTGCGTGATCGGTCATGACAATGTGGCCCGATTGCTCACCGCCAAGATTAAATCCACCGGTGCGCATCCGCTCGACAACATAGCGGTCGCCGACCTTGGTCCGTTCAAGCCCTATCCCCAGATCCTTAAGATAATGCTCTAGCCCCAGATTACTCATGACCGTCGCGACGAGGGCGCCCCCGTTCAGCCGCTCCTCGCTTTGCCAGCGCCGGGCAAGCAACGCCATGAGCTGATCCCCATCGCCAATCGCGCCCACCTCATCCACCAAGATGATGCGATCGGCATCGCCGTCCAAACAAAGGCCAACATCAGCGCCATGCGCCACAACCGCTTGCGCTGCCACTTCAGGATGGGTCGAGCCACACCCATCGTTGATATTGTGCCCGTTAGGGTCCACTCCAATCGGGATGACTTGCGCCCCGAGTTCCCACAGCGCCTCAGGTGCCACGCGATGCGCCGCCCCGTTGGCGCAATCGACCACCACTTTAAGGCCGTCAAGACGCATCTGACGCGGGAAGGTGGACTTTACGCGCTCGAGATAGCGAAACCGGCTATCGTCTATCCGCTTTGCGCGCCCGATATGGGTGGGGGCTATCAACTCCACGCCGCGCGTGATCATCTCTTCAATCTCAAGTTCAGCCACGTCGGACAGTTTGAATCCGTCGGGGCCGAAGAACTTAATCCCATTATCATAAGCGGGATTATGGCTGGCGGAGATCATCACGCCCAAATCCGCGCGCATTGATCTGGTGAGCAGGCCTACTGCGGGCGTTGGTACGGGGCCCATGAAAAAGACATTCATACCTGTGCTCATCAAGCCCGCGCCCAAAGCGCTTTCAAACATATATCCCGAGCGCCGCGTATCTTTACCAATGACAACGCGGTGCTCGCCCGTATCTCCGCGCTTGAAATATTGCCCGACGGCTGCACCGATGCGAAGCGCATTTTCAGAAGTCATGTGTCCCGTGTTGGCCGTGCCACGGACGCCATCTGTGCCAAATAGTCTTGTCATGGTCCCGTATCTGCCACGCACGCAGACCAAAGCGCAATGGCTTGGCTGTGGCTGGCTGCATTATGCGCTCGGATCACCTGGATGCCCTGGTTCAGCGCTGCAAGCGCAACCGCAACCGAGCCGGGATCCCGCCGAGCAGGTGCCTTTACGCCGCCAATCTTGCCAATGAAACCCTTGCGCGAGACGCCAAGAAGCAGTGGAACGCCAAGACCATGAAATAAGCTCAGACCGCGTAGCAATGCGAGGTTATGTGCCTCGGTCTTGCCGAAGCCAATGCCTGGATCTGCAATGATGTGCTGAACACCTTGGGCACGCAGGTTTTTGATGCGAGCGGCAAGATCGTCATAAACGTCTAGCAGAACATCGCCATATTGGGGATCATCTTGCATCGTCTCGGGATCGCCTTGGGCGTGCATAACGCAGACAGGCGTATCGGTTGCAGCGCAGAGCGGCGCAAGGTCAGGATCAAAGCTGAACCCTGAGACGTCGTTGACGAGATTTGCACCCGCGTCCAAAGCCGCTTTGGCAACCTCAGCCTTGCGCGTGTCAATCGATATAGCCGCGCGGATGCCGGTGCTGCGAAGCCATGTAATGAGTGGAATGGTGCGGGCGATTTCCGTTTGCACGTCAATCGTCGTCGCACCTGGGCGGGTCGACTCGCCCCCAACATCAAGCAAGCTCGCATTGTCGCTCATATCGCTGGCCAGGATCTGCATCTCTTGCTCTGTGCGCCCGCCATCAGAAAAGCTGTCCGGTGTCGCGTTCAAGATGCCCATAAGGTGCGGTCGATCCCACGCCAATCCTAAGATTGGGCGGCGCGGCGCCGTCCAGGCAGAGCGCACCGCGTCCGGCACGGCACCTACGTCAATCACCCGCGGCTCTGCCCCTCGGCGCAAATGCTCAGCATAGCGCGCCCAGCACCAACCACCTGCAATGCGCAAAGCGCCTTCTGGGCGCGCCGGCCCGGTGTGAAGAAGTGGCCTAAAATAATCCATAGGCGTCAGATTTGCTCTATATCATCGGAATGAGCGATCAAGGGAACCGCAGCGCCGCTCGGTGTCTCTGCCCCAATCACTAGCATTTGATCCGCCGAGCACGTCGCGGCAAACCATGCTGCCAGCGAGACCGCATCACCTGGCCCGACATTGGGACCATCGACCGCATCAAGGACAATTTTCGACGGAGCCCAGACGCAGGTCTGGCCATTTTTCATCGCCCACTCAAGTTCGGTCCGGGTTGCGACAACCACACAGCGGTCATCCTTGCTGGCCAGGCGCCAGGCATTCTGTTCAATCGCAAGCAGGTCTATGCGGCGCTGGGTCCATTTGTGGCCAGTTTGCAGGATCGCAATATCGGGCATTCCAACGCAAAAGATCAGCGGACGCCCCCGCGCGTGCAACTGGTCGATCCACGCACTCAGATGCGGCGCCTCTATCGCGGCATTGGATAGGTAGACAAGCTGCGGATGCGGCAGACCTTCTTTCTGCGCCGCTTTTAGGCTTGGCAAGCGGGTGCGGACAATCTCTACGCCCAAAGCGCCCGGGCCGCGATCTAACTTTTCGATGCGCACAAAGGTTCGCATCGCTTGAGGCTCGGCCAAAATACGCTCTGCGACCCGCTCTGCCAATGTCTCAAGAAGATTGAGGCGTTCATCTGCAAGCTCAGATGCGATGGCCTCTGTCACCTTGTCGTAACTCAAAATTCGATCAACATCGTCATCTATCGGACCAGTTAGAGGTTCCACCTCTACCGTAATGTTAAAGCGAATGCGCTGCGTGACGCCGCGTTCGGCCTGAAAGGCCCCGATCTCAACCTCGACGACGTGATCTCGAACCGAAATGCGATCCAGCGGGACGGCAGCCGTCGCGATAGAGCGATCCTCTGGATGCGCGAACGCCAAATGCACTTCCGATGTCATGAGATAGGCCCCCGTTTTCGCCACGCCTCAAACACCACTCGGCAGCGGCATGGGCGCAGGTCTTTTAGACTTCAAAGCAATGTGATCCAAGGCATAAATGCGTAATGCGCCTGGCATTGCCCTTCAACGCGACACATCTAAGATCAGGGCCGACTTATCGGGCTCTCAACCTCGAAACCCGGCGCGTTTAAGGTCCACCGCTTCGGGCATAGGCTATACGCTGGTGTATCCTGCTCGGACTCACCCTAGAGCGTGTTTTGTCAAATCGGATTCTAATTCGAGGCAGTGCGGAAATTATGACGATAGAATATATGCATCCCGATACGGGCGGTACGGGTGTAGATCTTGCTCCAACGCGGCCGCACAGCATTTGTGTGATAGTGGGTCGCGCCATCGGTCATCGTCGGCGCACGCCCGTCAAGCGCAGCGCGCGCCACCTTTAGAACCCGCGCGAACGCGCGTGGCTCGCCAATCGTCTCGGCCCGACCATCACACATATAGCTAAACTGGCATCGAAATTTTCGGCCCGTGCCCTGGTTGATGACCCCGCAAACCGTATTGGGGAAACGCGCAGATGCCACGCGGTTCAAAATAACCTCTGCAACCGCAAACTGTCCCTTAACCGTCTCGCCTCTCGCCTCAAAATAAAGAGCCTCTGCGAGGCAGCGCAATGCATCCCCGCCCTTAGCTTCAGGTTGCGCATCCAGCCAAGCCTTGGTAAAGGCAATATCTTTGTTTCGCGTAATCGGGTCCTGGATCATATCTTGCAGACGGTTTTGCCCCATCCCGTTTAGGCCGCGCGTCTCCGCCTGCATCAGAGAGCGCAACGTCTCTTCCGACGCGGTCGCCGGTAGAGTAAATGCGAGTGCGGCGATGAGTGCTAGGAGGAGGCGCATGGCATACCTGTGGCTACTTCGGGTGATTGCGCGTATGCCATACGGTCGCTAACGTCCAGTTGATTTCCCATCGCTGCCCGTAAGAAAAGCGATATACGATATCAACAGGACCAATCAGACATCCGTTTCGTAGAGCATCAAGGACCTTGCAATTGGCATGGATCAGTTAAGATGAGCCGCACAGCCTTGGATTTCCACAGCATAGTCGCCGCCCAATACAGTCAACCGGATCTGCCTACGATCAATCGCAAAGGCCGCGCCATTCTGGTGGACAAACTCTGACGTCGCCCGCAAAACATCCCCTTTTCGATGTGTCTTCGCATCAAAAACCCATATGTCGGGAAGATTTGGCTCGATTATGACAAGCTCGTCTGTACCAGTGGTAGGCATCTCGATGCGCGCTTCAAAGCGCAAGCCCTCGGGGCTTGGCTCTAGCACGCAAGTCACCTGGCGGACCCCCGCCTCTTGCGCGGTAAAGGGAAGAGAGGCCAAAGCCGCCGCGATAGATGGAACGGCAGCGCTCTGATCTTGGGTCAACGTCGCATCAAGAGAAAGCGCGTAAGGCAAACAGACATCGGCACAAACCCCTAAATCCATGCGCCCGCGCACGCGCATATCGCCATCTTGGCGCGGGGTTACATAGAGGGGGACCAAGACGCGCTCATCATATCCGATGGAATGCAACCCGTACTCTTTATAAACCTTTGGAGCTGGCCAGCGCACCTCAATCTCGCGGATATTTCGGGAGCGGGTCCAATCAAAGCGCGGAGGAATTCCCGCATCGCCCGGATTGCGCCAATAGGTTTTCCATCCAGGCGCGAGACGCAGTTCAAGCCCCGCGACATGACGACCATCGGGCAAATCCCATCCTTGGATAATCCGGGCACGGACCGGATCAACTGGCAAGTCTTGCGTATAGCCGGGCGTATAGAGCAGACCCAGCATTAGACCAGGCAGGACAAGTAGGAAGAAGAGATTAAGACGCATAGCAAAGTTATAATGCGAAAAAAATCGCGCCGTGCCAAATCACGTTCCGGTGGGTGTGATCTTGCGCGCGAGCCCCTATATTCAAGGAACAGATTCGAAAGATAGTTGGACGGCACGTGTGGATTTAACCGGTAAATTGCTTGTGGCGATGCCGCATATGGGTGACTTTCGCTTTGAACGGTCGGTGGTTTA
Source organism: uncultured Rhodobacterales bacterium (assembly GCA_964459535.1). Taxonomy (GTDB): domain Bacteria; phylum Pseudomonadota; class Alphaproteobacteria; order Rhodobacterales; family Rhodobacteraceae; genus JBCBCP01. The sequence goes on along the minus strand of CAYWNJ010000006.1, from coordinate 12,599 downwards.
TCTTTGCGCCCATTCTCCTGAGGGGGCCATGGGCCTGATCGTGAACAAGCCTGCTCAGGATCTTTCCCTTCAAGACGTTCTGGCCAAGCTGGATGTGCAGGCAGAGTCTGCGCTTGCTAAAATGCCGGTATATTTTGGGGGGCCTGTTGAAACGACACGCGGATTTGTCTTGCACTCGGATGAGTATAGCGCGTGCTTGGACTCGCTGGAGGTTTCGGATGGCTTTGCGATGACGGCCACGCAAGACATCCTTGAAGATATCGCAGCGGGCAGCGGGCCAGCGCGCGCCTTGATCGCCTTGGGGTATGCAGGCTGGGGGCCAGGCCAGCTTGAGCAAGAGCTCGTCGCGAATGGTTGGCTGACAGCCGAGCCAAATGCTGCGCTTGTTTTTGGGCCGGATGCAAAGAAATGGGAGGGCGCTATTCGTTCTCTGGGGGTTGATCCTTTGGCGCTGTCAACGGAAACCGGACGGGCTTAACACGTCCGACTTAAGATCAGAAGCACTCAACGATATTTCGAATAGCGCCGTTCCGAGGGGTGGCGCAATCGCGCCGCCCGTCAAACCGTAGGTTTGCCTCCGGCAAAACGGGGGCGGAACGGCGCGGCGCAACAGTGCCTGTTGCGCGGGAGACATATTCAGGGCGGGACGCCTCGGGTTTAAGGTGGGAGGCTTTAAGAATTGACAAAGGCTTGCGGCTCGACACCCAGCAACCTGGACTGATAGCCGCCGTGCAAGGGTACGGCTAACCACTGGTGTTCGGGGTTCCGCTTGGCTTGGCTCACGCTGATTTCGATATCCGAAAACCCGGCGCGCAGCGCTGCGCGGAATTGATCCACCAACACATGACCACGGGCACGGATGTGGCCGGTAAATCCAAGCGCCCGCAGTTGGGCGGCCTGAGAAAAGCCGCGCCCGTCGGCGGATGTCTCGAAAGAGATCACAATCAGGTCGAGCTGGTCAAAATGGGCGGCGACCGCGCTGACGTCATCCTCTGGCGCAAGAATCAGGGCTGGGCCTCCTTGATACGCCTGTAAGGGGGGGAGGGGCGTGCCCGCCCAGATATCCTCGGCAAAGCCCTGCGGCGTGATAATTTTGCTCATGATCTACGCTTTCTGTCAGGCAGCGGTGTCGATTTGGGTATAGAGCGCCTCTTTGAACGGCGAGAGGCCGATGCGGCGGTAGGTCTCAAGGAACGTCTCGCCCGGACCCGCACGATGATGCAGGTAGGTGTGGATGAGCCGCGCAACAGCGGGCACAATCTCTTCATAGGAAAAGCCGGGGCCAGTACGACTGCCAATGGTCGCGGTTTCAGTGCCATCACCCCCAAGGGTCAGCTGATAGCTCTCAACCCCCGCCTTATCGAGGCCCAGGATACCGATATGGCCCACATGATGATGTCCGCACGCGTTGATGCAGCCTGAAATCTTGATCTTCAGGGGCCCAATCTCGTGCTGGGCGTCAATATCGGCAAAAGTCTCGCTGATCTGCTGTGCGATGGGGATAGAGCGCGCCGTCGCCAGCGCGCAGTAATCCATCCCGGGGCAGGCAATGATGTCCGAGACCAGCCCAACATTTGCCGTGGCCAGCCCGGCCTCGCGCAGTGCCGCATAGACCGCCGGTAAGTCATTGCGATGCACATGAGGCAGGATCACGTTTTGCTCATGGCTTATACGCAGCTCATCATAGCTGTAACGCTCGGCCAGGTCCGCCAAAACGCGCATCTGGTCCGAGGTCGCATCTCCAGGCGTCGCACCAATGGCTTTCATCGACACGGTGACAATCACATGATCCTCGCGGCGATGCGCACTGGTATTGGTGTCTATGAAAGCCCGTAAAGCTGGGGACAAAACGGGTGTGATCATCGACTGTTGCTTATAGCTTGGCGGGGCAAAGCCTGCCTCAATGTGCTGAACAACCTCCGGCGCCACATCGGGCAACACACGTTTTTGCAGCGCAAAGTTCTCCTCAATCCGCGCTTTCAAAGTCTCCAGCCCGGTCTCATGCACCAGGATCTTGATGCGGGCCTTGTACTTGTTGTCCCGCCGACCGGACAGATTATAGGTGCGCAGGATCGCCTCAAGATAGGCGAGCAGATCCGCTTTGGGCAGGAACTCTCGCACGACTTTGCCAATCATCGGCGTGCGGCCCAGCCCGCCGCCGATAACGACCTCATAGCCGATCTCGCCCCCCTGCTTGCGCAAACGCAGGCCAATATCATGGAAGCGGATAACAGCGCGGTCCTCAGCGCTCGCTGTGACCGCCACTTTGAATTTGCGCGGCAGGTAGGCAAATTCGGGATGGTCGGTGGACCATTGCCGGATCAACTCAGCTGTGATGCGGGGATCCTCAACCTCGCCCTGCGCCGCGCCTGCAAAGTGATCCGCAGTCACGTTGCGGATGCAGTTGCCGGAGGTCTGGATCGCGTGCATCTGCACATCGGCCAGCGCATCCAGGATCTCCGGCACATCTTGGAGCTTGGGCCAGTTGAACTGGATATTCTGGCGCGTGGTAAAATGGCCATAGCCCTTGTCCCACCGATCCGCGATATAGGCGAGCTGGCGCATCTGCGCCCCGCGCAACGTCCCATACGGGATCGCGACACGCAGCATATAGGCATGGAGCTGCAAATAAAGCCCGTTCATCAGACGGATGGGTTTGAATTCGTCTTCGGTCAACGAGCCATCAAGACGGCGGGCCACTTGGTCGCGAAATTCGTCCACGCGGCCGCGCACAAAACTCTCATCGAAATCAGTATAGCGATACATTATTCTGCCTGCTTGCCGTGAAAATAGTTGGAGGGTCCTTTGGTGCGAAAATCCTCGCGGAAATGGGTCGGCATCGGAACCCCTTGGCTCAGATCCACATCGGCCAGGACAACGCCGACCGTCTCAAGCGGGTAGGATTGCGCCTCAGACAGCAGCGTTTCTGCATCTTCTGGCGTCTCCGCCACCGCAGCCTCGGACAGGCGCCGGGTCCAGCCGGGGCGGGTAAAGTAGATCACGTCGCCTTGCAGCAAATGGTTGCTTGTCGCAACTTTGGGGGTGAAGGGTTTGGGCATTATTGAGCCTCCTGCAAGGCGACGTGTTGGGCCTGTCGGGGGAAGAGGCCAAGCATCAGAACAGCGGGGCCTTCGACACCGGTTAGGCGCGCGGGAAGAGAGGCGAGCGTTGCCGGTATGACCCGCTGGTCAGCGCGCGAGGCATTTTCAACGATTGTCACCGGGGTTCCGGCATCCGCGCCATGCATGAGCAACCTGCCTTGCAGATAGGTTGCCGCCGACTTGCCCATATAAATTGCCGCTATGGCCCCCGGCTCTGCGAGGCTGCGCCACTCTTGATCGGCAAAGCCCTCCGCCTCGTGGCCCGTAATAATCCGAAGCTCGGAGTTTCGACCGCGCCGGGTCAGGCTGACCTTTAGCTCTGCCGCTGCGGCTGCCGCTGCTGTGATCCCAGGAATGACGGTATAGCCAATGCCCGCGGCCTCCAGCGCCGCCGTTTCTTCATCGAGGCGCCCAAAGATCCCGCTATCCCCTGATTTCAGACGCACGACCTGATCCGAAGACCCGTGTTTGCGCAGCAGCGCGTTGATGTCCTCTTGTTTCCAAGACGGGCCGAATGGGATTTTGCCAACCTCGATGATGGTGGCTTCGCGCCGCGCAAGCTCTAGGATCTCAGCCGAGACGAGCCGGTCATGAATGACAACATCCGCCTCGTGCAAAAGCTTACGCGCTTTGAACGTCAGCAACTCTGGATCGCCCGGACCTGCGCCGACGAAATGCACATGACCTTTGGCGTTATCCGCTGCGCCGGCCATCTCTTCAAGCAGCGAATGCAGGACATGCTCGACCGCCCACTCGCCCTCGGCCAGCGCCTTGGGCCCCTGCTCGAAATAATAACGCGACCAAAACGCACGGCGCGCCCGGCCAAAGGGCAAGCGCGTGACCAGGGGGCGAAAGGTTTTGCCGATACGCGCCAAGATGCCCAGTGACGGGGGAAGCAATCCTTCCACATCCGCTTTGATTTTCCGCGCGAGCACCGGCGCTGCACCTTCGGTGCCGATCGCGACGGTGACAGGTGCGCGATCGACAATGGCCGGCGTGATAAAATCACTATCGTCTAGATTGTCGACGATAAGTGTTTTCACCCCGGCCTTGCGCCCGAGATCAGCCGCCTGTCGGTCAAGTTCTGGATCATCCTGCGCGGCATAGAGCAGAAGCGCCCCAGCCAGATCAGCGGCATTGAGGCCCCGCTCTTCGAAAGCCAAGCGTCCCTCCGCCGCCCATTGAAGAACCAGATCATCAGGATCGCGTCCGAAGACGTCAATCTGAGCGTGGGTTTTGAGCAAAAGGCGCAGCTTGGCCACAGCGCATTGCCCCGCGCCCGCAACGACAATTCTACGGTCCTGCGTGTCGAGGTAGATTGGAAAATGCCGCATCCGTGTCGCCTTTCGCAGAGTTGGTAATCAGCCCCATTTGACAAAATATGTGGACAATGTTCCAAATGAGACAAGCTTACGGGTCAAAGCATGTAATATTTTCCACAGTTAGCCGAAATCATGAACATAAGTCAGGAAATGCGATGTCAATTGGAACACCTGAGCTGGACCGCGAAGACAAGTTGATCCTGCGCGAGGTTCAAACGGACACCACACGCTCTTTGGAAAGAATCGCCGCCAAAATCGGACTGGCGAAAACGACTGTCTGGAACCGCATGCAAAAGCTCGTCCAGAACGGCACGATCCTGCAACAGTCTGCGATCCTGGATCCGCGGAAAATTGGCCTAAAGGAGACCTTTTTTGTGAGTGTTCGCACCTCGCAGCATGACGAAGCATGGCTCAATCAGTTCAAAGCCGTCATCGATTCTATGCCTCAGATTACCGAAGCGCATCGGCTGGCTGGAACGCTGGATTATCTGCTCAAGGTGCAAGTCGCCTCAACCGAGGCGTTTGATGCCTTTTACAAAGAGCTTGTCGCCCGCATTCCCATTTATGACGTGTCCTCCAGCCTTTCGATGGAGCGGATGAAATACTCGATCAGCCTGCCGCTCGAATAAGGCTTGTTCTGTACAATCAGAAAAATAGCGTATTCAAATTCGCGTTCGAGGCAAAGCCGAGAGGAAGCGCATTTGAATTCAATTTAACAAAGACACGCTCTACGCGGTCAAGACGGAGCCAGATCAGGGCGCGCTCTAATTTGGAAGCGGACCGGTTTCTAACCCTTCCGGGCGGCCCACGACGACGAAGTGTAGCCCTTCTGGATCAAGCAACTCCGCCGCCAATTGGCGCACGCCATCAAGTGTGACCGCCTCAACCTTGTCGTTCCGCGTTTCGATATAATCAAGCGGCAATCCCAACATCTGCATACCCACCAAGATCCGTGCGATCTGTGCGTTTCCGTCAAATTGCAACGGATAAGCGCCGGTGATGTAGGTCTTGGCCGCCTCAAGCTCTTCGGGTGTGATCCCCTGGCGCGCGGCCTTTGCCCATTCCGCCTGAATGACCGAAAGCGCCTCGGCGATGCGATCATTCGCGCTGGCCACCTGCCCCTGGAATGTGCCCGCCAAATCGCGTGTCGCAAGGTAGGTGTAAACGCCATAGGTCAGACCACGCTTTTCACGCACCTCAGTCATCAAACGGCTTTCAAAGCCACCGCCACCAAGCACCCGGTTGAGCACGCGCGCGGTGAAATAGCTCGGATCATCTTGCGCGATCCCGGCATGTCCAAACACCGCAACAGACTGGGGCGTGTCAAACGGAACAACAGTGATCCCGCCCGCCAGATCCAACGCCACCTCAGGAGGCAGCGGCGTGCCGCCCTCTGGCAAATCCGCCAGCAGCGCATCAAGCAGCGCGCCGAATTCTTCAGCCGAGATATCGCCCGTTGCCCCGATATAGAGGCGATCTTTGATAAGCACATTCCGATGCGCGGCGACGAGATCTTCTCGGGTCAACGCGGAAACACTCTCCACCGTGCCATCCAAAGACGAGCCATAAGGGTGGTCACCAAAAGCAATCTTACGCCAAGCCAGTGCTGCAATTTTCTCGGGATCTTTGGCATCAGACCGGATGTTTGTGAGCACTTGTTCGCGCACCCGATCAATTGCGTCTTGATCAAAGCGCGGGGACAAAAGAGAGCTGCGCAGCAGCGCGACAGCCGCCTCTCGGTTCTCGGTCAGAAACCGGGCCGAAACGCTTAGGCTATCATCCGTGACATCATAACTGAACGAGGCTGCGAGTTCTTCGGCGGCGCGGGCAAAGCCGCGCGCGTCAAGATCGTCCGCACCCTCCTCAAGCAAGGCCGTCATGAGGTTAACCGCACCGCGCTTGTCAGGCGCGTCCAGCGACCCGCCCCCGCGAAAGCGGATCTCAAGGGCCAGGAACGGGATCGAGGGTTCTTGGACCAGCCAAGCGGTCAAGCCGCCTGGGCTCACAACCTCTTGGATTTTGACTTCAGCGCGCAGGGGAACCGCGAAGAGGAGCAGAGCGGAACAGACGAGCAGGGATAGGCGGATCATTCTGAAGCCTCCGGCTTAGCAAGATATCCAGTTACCGAGTGCGCACGTTTCAGAACCCGCTCTGCAACGTCCATAATGTCTTCTGCCGTGACGGCTTGCAAAATGTCCGGCCAGGCTTGAACATCCTCAACGGTCAAACCTGAGGTCAGCGCACGGCCATAACGGTTGGCGACATCGCTGGTCCGATCACGGGCATAGATCTGTGATGCACGAAACTGGGTCTTAATCCGCGTGAGTTGCTCAGGATCGACGCCTTCGGCCATGAATTCAGCCAACGCCTGGTCCATCGCCTGCTCGGCCTCTTCCAAACCCACGCCTGGGCTAGGCAAAACCGCCAGGTCAAAGGTTGTCGCATCAAGGGAGATGCCCCGATACCACGCTCCCGCATAGACGGCGAGGTTGGTATCAAATTGCAATTTCTCGGCGAGATATGATGTTGTCCCACCGCCAAGGATCTCCGCCAAAATGGTAAGCGCCGCGGCATCTTTCTGCGCCCCGGCTGCGCGCGCGGGCGCAAGGTAGGAGCGATTCACAAAGGCTTGCGCAACCCGAGGATCGCGCAAAACCAAACGGCGTTCGGCAATTTGTGGCGGCTCTTGTGCGCGCGCGCGGGGTTCAAAGTCTGGATCAACCGGGATCGCGCCGTAATAGCGCTCAGCCAACCCTCGCACCTCTTCGGGTTCAACATCCCCGGCGACAATCAAGATCGCATTATTTGGCGCGTAGAAACGCTGATAGAACGACAAAACATCGTCCATATCCAAACCGCGCATCTCGTGCATCCAGCCGATGATCGGCACGCCATAACCGTGGTTTAGGTATTGCGCCGCGTTCATCTGCTCGAAAAACAGCGCGCGCGGATTATTCTCGGTCCGCTGATTGCGCTCTTCGATGATAACACCGCGTTCGGTTCGGATATTTTCGGGGGTGAGCCGGATATTGGCCATCCGGTCGCTTTCCATCTTCATCATCAGCTCAAGCCGATCCGCCGCAACACGTTGAAAATAAGCCGTATAATCATATGAGGTGAAAGCATTGTCGCGACCGCCATTCGCGGCAACCGTGGCGGAAAACTCCCCTTCTTCCAGCTCATCCGTTGCTTTGAACATCAAATGCTCGAGGAAATGCGCAGCACCCGACGCGCCTGCCGGTTCATCAGCGCTACCCGCGCGGTACCAAACCATATGGGTCACAACCGGCGCACGATGATCCTCGATCACGACAACGTCCATACCATTCTCAAGGGTAAAACTTGAGACATGATCGTTAGAGGCCAGCCCAACACGCGGCCAAAACAGCAACGAGAATATAAGAGCAGTCAGGCAATATCTCATTCAAAAACCTTACAAAGCTGAACACCTAAACCCATAGATGTACCTTTAGCCAATGGGTTCAACAGAGCTAGCGCGCTTGTGAGGAGGGCTAAAAGTTTATTCTTGAATTCGACGGCGGTGCAGAAGGCGTTTGTATCCCGCGTTGGCGATATTGCTCAAGGACAACCTGTGGGTCGAGCGCTTGGCTCTGATACACCTGGTTGTAGCGATCCACAGGGACGATGCGGAACTGCGTTAGCCGCCCCCAGCGCCTGCGAAAGCGCTCGTCCTCTTCTGCTAGGGACGCTCGGATATCAGGCGCTATGCCGTCCCGACTCGCATAGGCAACCAGCGTTGCATCGCTGCTTGGCACCGGACCATTCTCTGCGCGCCGTCCACCTAGAGCTGCCGCACTTTCTTGCAGAGGACGTTGATCCACAAGATTTGTTTGGCCCGGTGTCGGTGGCGGCAAGTCGTTATAGTTTGCGGGTTGTGACAAAGGATTGGTCGGCACCACGACAAACTCATCTGGCCCGTCAGAGCCACCGCGCAGACTACGCAGCCCCGTATTTTCGCATGCCGTGAGCGTCGTGATCATGATCACCGCCAAGCCTAAACCCGCCAAACGCATGCTTATCCCCTTAACTCCGTTGCCCGACGTATTATCGCAGGTGCGCCCGCCTTGTCACGTCCGCTTTTTCTCTTGCGCGAAAAGCACCAATCCAACAGCTCCGGCAAACACAAAAACATCTGCAACGTTGAACGAAAATGGATTGCGAATCCAGCAACAGGACATGTTCAAAAAATCCAGCACATAACCATAGAGCAGCCGATCCAGCACATTACCAAGCGCGCCGCCGATCAAGAGACCCGCGCTTGCATAGGCAATAGGTGGTTGCGCCGCGCGCCGCAGCCACCAGAGCAAACCCGCGATAATAACCATCGCGAGGGCGATAAAGACCCACCGGTTTATGCTATCTCCGAATAGGCCAAAATTAATCCCGTAATTCTCACCATAACGAAAATTCAGGATCGGAGGCAGGACATCAATGGCGTATATGCGCCGCAGATCCATCCCAAAGACCACAAGCCATTTGCTGGCTTGATCCAGCGCACAAGCGAGCGCGGCGAAGATTACCAACCTCCGCATCAGTGCCGAAAATGCCGCATGCCGGTCAGGACCATCGCGAGCCCGGCCTCATCCGCCGCCGCGATAATCTCATCGTCTCGAATAGAGCCGCCCGGGTGAATAACCGCAGTCGCTCCGGCCTCTGCGGCTGCAAGCAGCCCGTCAGCGAAAGGAAAGAACGCGTCAGAGGCGAGGACAGAGCCTTGGGTCAGCGGCGCGGCAAGGCCGAGCGCGGTCGCCATGTCTTGAGCTTTGCGTGCGGCAATCCAGCTGCTATCGACACGGCTCATCTGGCCTGCGCCGATCCCCACCGTCGCGCCCGATTTGGCGTAGACGATGGCGTTGGACTTTACGTGTTTGGCAACCAACCAGGCAAAGCGCAGATCCTTCACCTCTTGATCCGATGGCACGCGTTTGCTGACCACGCGCAAATCCGCGTCGGCAAGGTGCCCGGTATCTTTGTCCTGTACGAGATAGCCGCCCGCGACCTGCCGGACCGCCAGGCTCGCGGCGGTCGGGTCCGGCAGACCTTCAATGGTCAGCAGTCGCAAGTTCGGCTTTTTCGCAAAGGCCTCTCGCGCTTCGGGTTCTGCGCCCGGCGCAATGATGACTTCGGCAAAAATCTTTGTAATCGCCTCTGCCGTTTCAAGATCAAGCGTCCGGTTCAGCGCGATAATGCCGCCAAAAGCACTGGTGCGGTCGCAATCAAAGGCGCGGGTATAGGCCGCGTGCAGGGTTTCACCCGTCGCAACTCCGCAAGGGTTTGCGTGCTTGACGATCACGCAAGCGGGTGCGGCCTCGGCTGGGAATTCACTGATCAAGCCCAGCGCCGCGTCCGCGTCATTGATGTTATTATAACTCAACGCTTTGCCCTGATGCTGCTGCGCTGTTGCGAGGCTCGGAAACGCGCTGCCATCATGATAAAACGCCGCGCTCTGATGCGGGTTTTCACCATAGCGCATCTCAGCCGACAGCGTGCCCGCAAAGAGGCGGCGACGGGGCCGCTCGGGCGTTTGCTCGGCGAACCAAGCGCTGACCGCCGCATCATAGGCAGCGGTCCGACCATAGGCCGTTTGCGCAAGCCGTTGGCGCAGCGCAAAGCTGGTTTTGCCGTCATGCGCTGCCATCTCTTGAAGCACGAGATCATAGTCCTCCGTATCGACAACCACTGTTACGAATTTGTGGTTCTTGGCCGCAGATCGGATCATCGCCGGGCCGCCAATATCAATATTCTCAATCGCTTCGGCATACGCGGCACCGCGCGCAACCGTTGCTTCAAACGGGTAGAGATTGACCACAATCAGATCAATCGCGCCGATTTCATGCCTTTCCATGGCTTCGACATGCTCCGCGTCGTCTCGGAGTGCCAAAATCCCACCATGAACCCCCGGATGCAGCGTTTTGACCCGGCCATCCATCATTTCCGGGAACCCCGTGACTTCGGAGACATCTCGAACCGGCAGGCCCGCGTCTCGCAACGCCGCTGCCGTGCCCCCTGTGCTGAGCAACTCGACACCATAGGCCGCAAGCTTTTGTGCAAATGGAAGAAGCCCCGTCTTGTCAGAGACAGACAGCAAGGCCCGGCGAATGGGATAATGATCAATTGATGCGGTCACAGCTCATCGCTCCAATAGGGCGTGTCTTGGGTTAGGTCTCTTACCCCGATGGCTGTATCCTGTGCTTTGGCAAAGGACCAGCGGATCCGGGTGCCATATTCCGTCGCACGTCCCGCCAGCACAATCTGCTGCGCATTGCGCGGCTTCAGCCGGCCCTGCTCAAGATAAACACTCGGCTGCAAGGTGAGCACGCCCGCGCCGTCTTGGCGAAAGACCCAGATCTCACCGCTTTTAAGGGCTATCGAAACCGCAGAGCCGTTCATATCAAGCGCGGCATCTACCTCGGGGTGAAGGTGAAAGCGGATCTCAAATGGAATACCCTTAAGCTTGACCGCATCCATCGCTTTGTCGAATTGCCGCTTGTGCGTGTCTTGCAGCGACAGCAGCATATCCTCGCCTGAGAGGCTGCGCCCATCAAACGTAAGCTCCAGACTACGTGCATGGGTCAGGCCATAGGCTGCCGCGAACCCGTCGTGACCGCCTTGAAATCGCAGACCATCCGGGGCCTGGCTCATTTCAACCGGGACATGCTCTGGCCCATTCACCAAAGCCTCTTGGGCGCTCCCCCGTGCCGCTGGGCCAAAAGCCGCCGAGGATTGACCGTCAAGAACCAACGCACTGTGAGAGGGGGTCGTCCGCGCCGCACGTCGCCATTCAGAGCCGAAGGCAGCGCCGGAGCCGCAACTCACGATTAACGGGCGACGTCCAGAGGTCAATTCAAACGCCAGCGTCGAAGCATGGGCGTTAAAGCTTGCCTGCCCGCTTGGCGGCGGGCTTGCATCCACAATAACAGAGGTCCGCCCTGCGCTGAGGCGCGCATATCCCATGGACAGACCTTCATTCTGCTGGGTTTTGATACCACTCGTCGCAAGCGCCTGATCCAGCCAGCCTTCCCGTCCCCGACCCCCGCCATGAAAGCGCGCCAGGCTTCCGTCCGAATGGCGCAGCGCGCGCAAGGTCGGTGTAATCCGCTCAATGGCGTCAAAATGTGCAGGCGGCACACGCTTATTCGCATCCTCAAGAGCGACCGCAGCCCAAGTTAACAACACAAAGACATCAAGCAGCTCTTCAGGATTGCGCGTCGGCAAAGCGCCCTCGGCACCGATTTGATCCGCCGCCTCTTGAGCCAGCGCGCGCACGGCGGGCTCTGCCAGCGCCTCAAACCCCATGAGGGCAAGGCTAGAATAAATGAGACCCGTTAGCGCCTCAAATTTTGGCACGCCGGGCAGAGCGCCATGCCACCGGCGTGACAAAAAGCGGGTTTGGTGTGAAAGACTCTGAAAAAAAGCGGCACTTTGCGCCGCCTTCCGCCCCTGCAACAGCAAAACCGCGTGGTTGATCCAGCGGATGAGTCGGCGTCCGGTTAGATCCGGCGTCCACCCGGGCCCACGTCCACGCCCAAACCGATCAACCCATTCCGAAAGCCATATCTGCGCAAGTTCTCGGGCGGGGGCATCGCCGACAGAGGCCAGGTCATCCAGCCAAGAAAAACCATGTATCTCGGTCAAATACTCCGCATCAGGCGGCACGACATCCCAAAGCGAGACGCCTGGCGCTTCCACGAGATGCCCCGCAAAGACATAATTGCCTGCAAGCAATTGCTTGCCCTTTGCGAAGCTGCCAATGGTACGGGGTTCGGGCGTGGACACGAAACCTGTCGCGTTTTGCCCACGCGCTGTCATCCGTGCGTGAAAGCGATTGAGAAAGCGCGCTTTTCGAGCGGTGAAGCCACTTGGGTTATTCATCTGCCATCCCAAGACTCATGGATACGTGACCCTGCCTCGCCCGTTTTAAGTCAAATCGCACTGCTCGCACCATTTCAGCGCAGGAATAGCAGGGTATTTCAAGCATAAATATAGACTAAACAAGCAGTTTAAAATGTCTGACTTTAAACCTCAGGCCTCTTGCCTCGAGCTTATCGTCTAACCACTGAATTTTGATCCTATATCCGCTCAACCCCAGCCATCCGCAGGATGGCAACGCGCCGACCGCCCCGTTTTGCCGAAGGCAAACCTGCGGTTTGACGGG
>CAYWNJ010000005.1:0-21083 GCA_964459535.1 uncultured Rhodobacterales bacterium | reverse complement strand
CAAAGTCTTCTGCGACCTTGTTGTCGTAGGCCGCGCGCTGCGGTAATCAGGCGCAACTGGAAAAGACAGCAGAGACACCATGGCCCGAATTAGCCAGATCGCCCTTGATGACGCGAATCTCCCGCCCCCAACGCCTGAGATCGAGCAGGAGCGGAAAGTCGCGATTTATGATCTTTTGGAAGAGAACAGCTTTGTCCTGCCCACCCGCGCGGATCGGGCGATACCCGCTGGCCCTTATCACTTGGGGCTCGCCATTCGCGAAGGGCGTCTGGTTTTCGACGTCCAGACCGAGGCGGCGGAGCGCGCAGCCGAGTTTCATCTCTCGCTCGGCCCGTTTCGCCAAGTGGTCAAAGACTATTTCCAGATTTGCAAAAGCTATTTTGATGCGGTTAAGAACCTCCCGCCTAGCCAGATCGAGACCATTGATATGGCCCGGCGCGGCATTCACAACGAGGGCAGCCGCGTCTTGCAAGAACGCTTGGAGGGCAAGGCAGAGGTCGATACGGACACCGCGCGCCGTCTGTTCACGCTGATTTGCGTGCTGCATTTCGGGGGCTGAATTGGCTGAGGCGCTTCCACAATCGGTGCTCTTTTGTTGCGATCACAATGCGGTGCGCTCGCCCATGGCCGAAGGGATTATGAAAAAATTCTATGGCGTTGACACCTATGTGCAGTCGGTCGGGGTGCATAATGATATGGAAATCGACGGGTTTTCCATCGCGGTTTGTCAAGAACTGAATGTCGAGCTATCGCGGCACCGCTCGCGCAGCTTTGACGAGATGGAGCAATGGGGCGATGATCTTTCGTCCTTTGATCTGGTGGTCGCGCTGTCGCCCGCCTCGCAGCGCCGGGCGCTGGAGTTGACGCGCTTTTTCCATCTTGAGGTGGAATACTGGCCGATTATTGACCCCACCGGGCTTGGCACGCGCCGCGAAGAAAAACTTGCCAGCTACCGGCAGGCGCGGGATCAAATTATCGACAACCTTACAGCCCGATGGGGCCCTCCGATGGAGCCATCATGACCGAGATTATTCAGCAATATTTTGATGCGTTTAATGCAGGAGACATCCCCGGAATGCTGGACTGCTTGACCGAAGACGTCGCCCACCACGTGAACGAAGGTCAGGTCCGCGTCGGCAAACCTCTGTTCGAGGAATTTTGCGTGCATATGTCTAAATGCTATGCCGAGACCTTGACAGACATGGTCATTTTTCAAACCAGCGATCGCGCCGCTGCCGAGTACAGTGTCAATGGTCGCTACTTGGCAACCGATACCGGATTACCCGAAGCGCATGGACAGCGCTATCGCTTGCCGGCCGGGTCGTTTTTCTCTTTGCACGATGGAAAGATTGCGCGCGTGACAACATATTACAATCTTGCGGATTGGATGGCGCAAGTCTCATGATTGATGTGCGAGTCCTCACGGGTGAACGGCTTGAGGACGCGCTGGACGATGTGGCGCGCCTGCGCATCTCAATCTTCGCGGAATGGCCCTATCTCTATGATGGTGATATGGACTATGAGCGGCGCTATCTTCAGCATTTCAAGACGTCCGCGCGTGCGGTCCTTGTTGGGGCTTATGAAAGCGATTGGCTGATCGGGGCCGCGACGGGCGCTCCCTTGGCAGAACATGCCGAAGAATTCCACGGCGCGTTCGAAGGCACCGATCTGAACTTAACCGAGGTGTTTTATTGCGCAGAGAGTGTCCTACTGCCGCATTATCGTGGCCGGGGAATTGGCCACCGCTTCTTTGACCTGCGTGAGGCGCATGCGCGAGAAGAAGGCTTTACGAAAGTCGCGTTCTGTAGCGTTGTCCGCCCAGCAGATGACCCACGGCAACCTACCGATTACATCGGTCACGATGCGTTTTGGCGGGGGCGCGGCTATGCACCGCTTGATGGGGTAATGGCCAACTTTGGTTGGAAGGATATTGGGGAAGACAAGGAAACCCTAAAACCCTTGCAATTTTGGATGCGAAATTTGGATGCTTCAGCGCACTGACCGAATGGTAAGCTGTGCCATACGTCTATTCTCTGCGGCCTTTATCCCATAACGCCGACTCAAGAAATCGTGTTCTCCATTGCGCCGGACTCGGCGGGCGCGCTAGTCTCAAGGGTGGCTGCGCCCGCAGCCGGACCAATCAGCAGGTAGGATCAAATTGAAAAAAGTCGCCGTCGCCACGTACTCCGAGTTGCCAGATCGCAAACCTCAATACGCACTTGTCGCTGAGGTCGATCTTGTTGTTGTCCGCTTCGATGACGAAGTATCGGTCCTTTACGGGCGGTGCTTGCATCGTGGCGCATTGATGGCCGATGGCTTTGTGCGCGGTAAGGATCTGATCTGCGGGGTGCATGATTGGGATTATCGCCTTGATACGGGCGTCTCCGCCTATGCCAATGAGGAAAAGCTGCCAAAGTTCTCCTCTTGGATCGAAGATGATGCGGTGCTCGTCGATGCGGATGAGATCGCAGCCTGGGCCCAAGACAACCCGCAACCCTTTGATCGGGATGCCTATCTTGGCCTTTACGCTGACACGTCGCACGGCACCGCCGAAGAGCCGCACACCGCGTTGATCCAAAGCTACGCGCGTGACGGGCTGACCAAGACTGGCCATCACGGCAAGGTTGATTCGATGGGCGTGCCACGTGACGAGCTGCCCTCTTGGGACGATCTTCAAATCCTCACCGCGCAGCTTCATCGCCCGCCGCTGCTGGACGATGCACCCGTAGGCACGGATGTGGTGATCGGCCCGAACGCGCAAAAACCGTTGCGCCTGGATATCCCGCTCTTTGTCTCGGATATGTCCTTTGGCGCGCTTTCCGAGCCGGCCAAGCTGGCGCTCGCGCGCGGCGCAGAGCTCGCTGGGACGGGCATTTGCTCGGGCGAAGGCGGTATGCTGCCCGAAGAACAGGCCACAAATAGCCGCTATTTTTATGAGCTCGCCTCTGCCTGGTTTGGATTCTCCTGGGACAAGCTCTCAGAGGTGCAAGCCTTTCACTTCAAAGGAGGCCAAGGCGCTAAAACCGGCACGGGTGGCCACCTACCGGGCGTCAAGAACAAGGGCAAAATCGCCGAAGTGCGCGGGATTGCCGAGGGGAAGGATGCGATCTCTCCATCGCGGTTCCCGGATTGGACCGAACCTGCTCAGATCAAGGTCTTTGCCGATGAGGTGCGTGATCGAACGGGGGGCATACCGATAGGCTATAAACTCTCTGCGCAACATATCGAGCGGGACATCGACGCGGCGCTGGAGGTTGGCGTGGACTATATCATCCTTGATGGGCGCGGCGGCGGAACAGGCGCTGCGCCCATCCTCTTTCGTGACAATATCAGTGTGCCGACGATTCCTGCACTGGCCCGCGCGCGGCGGCACTTGGATGCGACAAACCCTGATGTCAGCTTGGTTATCACGGGCGGGTTGCGCAAACCGGCGGACTTCATCAAAGCCATGGCCCTGGGCGCGGACGCTATTGCGGTTTCGAACGCCGCGATGCAGGCGATTGGCTGCCTGGCGATGCGGGCCTGCCACACAAATAACTGCCCGGTTGGCATTGCAACCCAAAAACCACATCTGGTCAGCCGCCTAATCGTCGAGAAATCCGCGCGCCAGCTGGCGAATTTCTTTTCCGCCACGACCGAGCTGATGCAAGTCATGGCCCGCGCCTGTGGGCACGCGCACCTCTCTGGCTTTAACGCCGAGGATTTGACGACCTGGAAACAAGAGATGACCGCGCTTTCGGGTGTACGCTACGGAGGTATCGCATGAAGGATTTAGATTGGGTCAGCGTCGGTCCGGCGGATCTGCCGGAAGGCCGCGTAAAGACTGTCTCTGCGCGGACACATTACTTGTGCTTGTCGCATTTCGATGGGCAATGGGCCGCGATGGACAATCACTGCCCGCACCAAGGCGGACCGCTGGGCGAAGGCACGATTGAGCGCGGAGTTGAGGGAAAATGCTGGATCCGGTGCCCCTGGCACGGTTGGGATTTTGACCCGCTGACCGGCGCACCTCCGGGGGGGCACGAGGATACAGGGCAAACCGTTTATCCGGTCGAAATCCGGGATGGTGAGGTCTTCATTGGCCTAGAGCCAGAGCCGCCCCATACCCGCACCATCACCGACGCCATGGCCGAGACGATGGTCAATTGGGGGGTCAAGCGGGTCTTTGGCATGGTGGGCCATTCCAATCTTGGCCTTGCCGACGCCATCAGACGCCGCGTCGCGGATGGAGAGATGCACTATGTCGGCATCCGGCATGAGGGCGCAGCAGCCTTTGCCGCCTCGGCCTATGGTAAGCTGACTGGCAAACCGGCCGCGTGCCTAACCATCGCAGGGCCCGGAGCTACGAACCTGCTGACTGGCCTCTGGGACGCAAAGGTCGACCGCGCGCCCGTGCTGGCTTTGACGGGTCAAGTGCAAACCCAAGTCTTTGGTCCCGGCGCGTTCCAAGACATTGATTTAAAGTCTGCCTTCGACGCGGTAAGTCGCTTTTCTCAACCGGTCCTGTCCACCTCCAACCATACCGAGCTCACGTCACTGGCGGTCAAGACAGCGCTGGTCGAACAAGATGTCGCGCACCTGATCTTTCCCGATGATGTTCAAACCCAACCGAGCGACGCCCCCGCCGCGACACCCGAGGGACGCCTGAGCGCGCCGGTGGTGAAACCCTCTGACGCCGACATGGCCGCAGCGCAGGCCCTCTTGGCCGAGGCCAAGCGCCCCCTGATCATCATGGGACACGGTGCTTGGGAGGCGCGGGAGGCGATCATTTCGCTGGCCGAAACGCTCGGCGCGCCGGTGGTCACCACGTTCAAAGGCAAAGGGCTTATCCCCGATAGTCATCCCAACGCAGCGGGGGTCCTGGGTCGGTCCGGCACGCCCATCGCCAGTTGGTTTATGAATGAGTGCGATTTGCAAATCGTGCTGGGGGCGTCTTTCTCGAACCATACCGGGATTGAGCGAAAAAAGCCGACGATCCAGGTCGATTTTGAGCGGATGCAACTGGGTAAATTCCACCCGGTCACGCTGCCTATTTGGGGCGAGATAGGCGCGTTCTGCGCCGCGCTTGCGCCGATGGTAAAGAGGCACCCCAATGCGCCGGACCAGATCGCAGAAGTGGCCGAGCGCTGGGGCATGTGGCGCACCGAAAAACAGACACGCGCCGCCGAAGAAGGGCAAAACGGCGTTCATTCGGTCGCGATTTTCGAGGCCCTCTCGCGCGTTGCGCCCGAAGATGCGCTGATTGCGGTTGACGTCGGCAATAACACCTATTCGTTCGGTCGCTATTTCGAGACCAAGGGGCAGCGGGTGATGATGTCGGGCTATCTCGGTTCCATTGGTTTCGCCCTCCCTGCCGCAATGGGTGCCTGGGCGGCAACGCAAGACTTTGAGTCGTTGAAGGGGCGCAAAGTGATCGCGATCTCCGGTGATGGTGGCTTTGGCCAATACGCGATGGAACTGACAACTTTGGTAAAGTACGGCATGGATATCACCCATGTCCTGCTACACAATAAAGAGCTCGGTAAAATCTCCAAAGAGCAGCGCGCGGGCGAGTGGCCGGTTTGGGAGACCTCTTTGGTCAACCCGTCATTCGCGACGTTTGCGCGTCTGTGCGGTGCGCATGGGGTGAAAGTCACCAAAGGGGACGAGGTTGAGCAGGCACTCAAAGAAGCGCTTGAGATCAAAGGTCCGGCTCTTGTCGAGATTATGAGCGACTCAGAGTTGGTATAGTTGGTGACCGATAGGGTGGGTGAGCGTGCTCTGATCGGCTCGCCCGCCCGAGTAAGAATAGCGAGGTGCCGCCGCTAAAGCGTAAAGCGCTTTGGTGTTAGGCCGGATTGAAACCAGCTGACAAAGCTAAGCATAGAGAAAACAGGCAGGCCGGTGGCCTCTCGGATAGCCCCCGCGTAAGGGATCATGTTCGTGCATTCCAGAACGATTGCACCAAGATCCGTGTGCGCCTTTACGAGCGTCAAGGCCGCGTCGACATTGTCTTGGCGCGCCTTGTCGACGTCGAGCGTGAGCTCATTTCCGAGAATGGCACGGCTAAATTCCTGCAACCCTTCCGTTGACCCGATGGGGGTGTCCAACGGAACATTTGCAGCTTTCAGATGGTGATCCGTTAAGGAACTGCCGGAAATCGTCAGAATGCCGCAACGCTTACCGGGCGGTAAGAGGGCATTCACAAGCCCCACTTGCATAAGCGACGAGGTTGCGACGGGCACGTTCACGGCCTCGGCAAGCTCAGCCTGAAACAGGGACAAAAACCCGCAATTGGTCGTAATGCCGTCGGCCCCATCATTGACCAAGCTTTGCGCCGCTTCGATGAACTGGGGGAGCAAGCCTTTGGCATTCTGGCGCACCACATGGTCCGGTGTGGCGGACCGCACGACGCGGTACAGCACCGGAAAATCCCAACTGAGAGCGTTTCCCATATCCCCAGGGATCCTTGGGAATTGCGCCTCTAGCATCAAAATGCCGACCGATGCGCCGTAGACCGATTTACCGCCCGCAATTTTCATTTCATCCACTCCCGCCTTTGCACAGCGTATTGACGCAGGGTTGCATGTTTTCCAATCTGTTCCAGATCGCGGGGAGATACCATGTCTAATCCAAACCACCTGACAGGCGCAGAGGCGACAGTGCGTATGCTGCAAGCTTATGGGGTCCGGCATATGTTTGGTCTGTGCGGTGACACAACCTTGCCATTCTATGATGCGCTGGCGCGGCTCGATCATGGCATTACGCATTTCTTGACGCGGGACGAACGTCATGCCGCCTATATGGCCGATGGGTATGCGCGAGTTACAGGCAGGCCCGGTGTGTGCGAAGGACCTTCCGGCGGCGGGGCAACCTATATTCTGCCAGGACTTGTCGAGGCCAATGAAAGCTCGGTCCCTGTTCTGGCGATCACCACCGATGTCGCGACCAGCTCGGCGGGTCGCTATCCTTTGACCGAGTTGGACCAGGTTGCGCTGTTTCGACCTCTGACCAAATGGAACGCGGCGCTGGACAGCGCCGCCCGGCTGCCCGCAACCATCCGGCGCGCCTTTCGCGAGATGACAACGGGTAGGCCCGGGGCCGTCCATTTGGCGCTACCGTTTGACACGCAAAAAGCCGAGGTTAGCGAGGCTGAAATCTGGGCGGACAGACGTCACCAGGTTTTCCCGGCCAGCCCCGCTGCACCACAGAAGGCGGATATTCGCGCGGCGGCGGAGGCTCTGAGGGAGGCCAAAGCTGCCGTTGCCATTTGCGGCGGAGGTCCAGTGCTCGCACATGCACAAGCGGCGCTGCGTGAGCTGGCCCATAGGCTTGACCTGCCCATCGCAACGACCGTCTCCGGTCAGGGTGCCATTGCCGAGACAGACCCTTGGGCCGTCGGTGTTGTTGGGACGAACGGGGGCGTTGCCTCTACCAGGGCAGTCGTTGAAGAGGCTGATCTTGTGATGTTTATCGGCTGCCGTGCGGGCTCTGTGACGACCGAGCGCTGGCGATCCCCTGCGCCAGGCACAAAGATTATTCACATAGACAGTGACCCCAGCGTTATCGGCGCCAACTACCAGACAGATGTTGCCATCGTCGCCGACGCCAAATGCGCGCTTGAAGCGCTGGTTGCGGAGCTTGGCGATTATGCCGGCGCGGGACAGGCCGGGACCGCGCGTGCGAAAGCCGCCTGGGATGCCAAACTTGCGGATTTCGAACCCCTCGCGACGAGCCATGAACGACCCATCAGGCCAGAGGCCGTTGTTGCCGCCCTAGCTGAGATATTGGACGATGACGCGACCTTGATTGCCGATCCCGGCACCCCTTGCCCGTATTTCTCTGCCCATTACCGATGGCGCAAAGCTGGCCGACATTTCATCACGAACCGCGCGCATGGGGCGCTGGGATATGCGCTTGCCGCCGCGATGGGAGCGCAGGTCGGGCGGCCAAGCTCAAAGACGCTTGCGTTAATGGGGGATGGCTCGTTCGGGTTTTGCTGCGGGGAGTTCGAGACCTTGGTGCGCTATAAGATCCCAATCACCTCGATTGTGTTCTCAAACGCTGTGTTTGGCTGGATTAAGGCCGGGCAGAATGCGGGGTTTGGGCGGCGGTACTACAACGTCGACTTTGACCGCACCGATCACGCGGCTGTTGCGCGCGCCTTTGGGGTAAAGGCTTGGACCGTTGACGATCCGGCTCAACTGCGCCCGGTTTTGCGCGAAGCCATTGCCCATGACGGGCCAACGCTGGTGGATATCATATCGCAACCCTTGCACGAGGCCGCAGCGCCGGTGTCCGAGTGGATCGCGTGACCGTTCCTTCGATGCGAATCGCAGAGGCGCAACGACCGCGCGAAGGTAGGGCCTGATGTCAGAGCTTGAGCAGATCATCACCGGGTATGATGTGTGGTATCTAAAGCTGCCTGTTGTCTCGACGCGCGACCACGGGATTGGCAAGGTAGATGGGAGCTGCGAAGTGCTCGTCCTGCGCTTGAGGGCAGAGAGCGGCGCGGAGGGCTTTGGCGAAGCCTCTCCGTGGTCGGTGTTCACCGGATCGCCGGAGGCCAGCTATGCCGCGCTTGACCGTTATCTTCGTCCGCATGTTCTAGGGCGCGCCGTCTCCGAACGCGCGGCGATCATGGCGCAGGCTTCTCGCGCGGTGGCCCATTGCACCGAGGCCAAAGCGGCGCTGGACACGGCGCTCTTGGATCTTGAAGGGCAAATCACGGGGCAGCCTGTCCACGCGCTTTTGGGGGGTAAGGTTCGGGGCAGCATTCCGCTTTCCGTATCCATTGCCAATCCAGATTGGGCGCAAGATCGTGACCTCTTGGCGCGGCTGCGCGAAGATGGGGTGCGGATCGTGAAACTCAAAACGGGTTTCGCCGGGCACGGTTTCGACATGATGCGACTTGAAGAACTGGCGCGCGATTGGCCGGAATTCGCGGTGCGCGTTGATTACAACCAAGGGCTTTCGGCAGAGGAAGCGCTGCGCCAGGTCCCCGACGTTGCAGCACTGCGCCCCGACTTCATCGAACAGCCCGTTGCAGCATCTCTATTTGACGTGATGGCAGAGATCAGGCGCAGCATCGACGTGCCCTTGCTGGCCGATGAAAGCGTCTTTGGCGCCGAAGATATGGCGCGGGCGATCAAAGACGGAATTTGCGACGGTGTTTCTGTGAAAATCATGAAGTCCGGCGGCCTTGGCCGCGCGCAAGAGGTCGCGCGGCTGGCTGGGCAACACGGGCTAAGCGCCTATGGCGGTGATATGTTCGAGGCGGGTCTGGCCCACCTCGCGGGCGCGCATATGATCGCGGCGACGCCTGAGATCACGCTTGGCTGCGAGTTTTACCAAGCGCGCTATTTTCTGCGCGAAGATATCCTCGAAGCGCCGTTCCCAAGCGCGAGGGGTGTTGTGCGCGTGCTGGACGCGCCGGGGCTCGGCATCCGCCCAGACCTTTCCAAGCTCAACCATTATGCAGAGGCGCACAGCTCATGACGGATACAAGCAAAACAATCGCTGTGATCGGGGCCGGTATCGTCGGTGTTTCAACCGCTATCTGGCTGCAACGGGATGGGCATAAGGTGATCCTTATCGATCGCGACGGGCCAGCGGCGGGGGCGAGCTATGGCAATGGAGGGGTTTTGGCCGCCTGCTCGATAGTGCCGGTTACGACACCGGGGCTGTTGACTAAGGCACCTAAAATGCTGCTGAGCGCGGATCAGCCGCTATTCCTCAAATGGCGCTACCTGCCGCGCTTGATGCCTTGGCTGGTGCGCTATCTCAGGACCGCCAACGCCGAAACCGTGCGCAAGCGAGCCGCAGCGTTAACACCGATCATCGGCGACAGCCTGGCGGACCACCAATCGCTGGCGGCGGGCACTGGGGCGGAAAAGTGGATTGTCCCGTCAGACTATCTGTTTCTTTACAAAGATCGGGCGCATTTCGAAGGCGACGCCTTTGCTTGGTCGGTGCGAGCAGAGCAGGGGTTCACTTGGGATGTCATCGAAGGGATGGCTTGGCGCGTTTACGATCCAAGCTTTGGCCCTGATGTCAGCTTGGCGGTCAAAGTGCCCGGCCATGGGCGCATCAGTGATCCGGGGGAATACATCAAAGCACTCGCCGCGCATGTGGAGCGGCAAGGCGGCACCTTCGTGAAGGCCGAGGTCACAGATGTCGTGCGCGCGGAGGGTAAAGTGACGGGACTGCGCGCTGGCGGGCAGACCCTTCACTGCGATGCGGCGGTCTTGGCGACAGGCGCTTGGTCCAGGCCCTTAGCGGCAAAGTTTGGGCTGCCGCGCGTGCCGCTGGAAAGCGAGCGGGGCTATCACCTAGAGCTTTGGGAGCCGTCCGTTATGCCGCGCGCGCCGGTGATGGTTGCTGCGGGCAAGTTCGTTGCAACGCCGATGGAGGGACGCCTGCGCCTTGCTGGCGTGGTCGAGTTTGGCGGGCTCAAGGCACCGCCCTCGCGCGCCCCCTTTGCGCTGCTTGAAAAAAACATCCGAGCGGCCATGCCCGGTCTGACATGGAAAAAGCAGGTCGAGTGGATGGGGCATCGCCCGTCCATGGCTGATTCTATTCCGGTTATCGGGGAGGTGCCGGGCCTAAGCGGTGCCTATGCAGCCTTTGGCCATGATCATGTTGGCCTGACGGGCGGGCCTAAAACGGGCCGAATTTTGGCGCAGATGATCTCGGGGCGGCGTTCGAACCTTGACCTTTCCCCCTATTCGCCTGCACGTTTCACCTAATGGGCGATAATTGTTCATAGCGATAATGAGACCAAACACGGGAGACAGATATGACTCAGATTACAAAATTGCTCGCCGGTGCGGCGACGGCGGCAACACTTGCCGCGCCCGCCTTGGCCGAGAAATGGGATATGCCGATGGCCTATTCGGCCTCGAATTTCCATTCCGCAACGGGCGCAGAATTCGCACAATGCGTTACCACCGGCACCGGCGGGGATATCGAGATTGTCACGCACCCATCGGGCTCGCTCTTTCCCGGCGCTCAGATCAAGCGCGCGATCCAAACCGGCCAGGTTCCGATTGGCGAGCGTCTGCTCTCGGGCCACCAAAACGAGAACGCGCTCTTTGGGTTTGACTCGATCCCTTTCCTTGCCACGTCGTTTGATGACAGCGCCAAGCTTTGGGAAGCGGCGAAGCCCACAATTGAGCAAGTGCTTGCGGATCAAAACCTAACGCTGCTCTACGCTGTGCCATGGCCGCCACAGGGGCTTTACTTTAAGAATGAGGTAACCTCGGTCGCGGATATGAAAGGCATCAAATTCCGCAGCTACAACAACGCCACATCGCGCTTGGCCGAGTTGACCGGCATGTTGCCAGTGACGATTGAAGCGGCAGAGATTAGCCAAGCCTTTGCGACAGGTGTGGCCGAATCCATGGTGTCTTCGGGCTCGACCGGCTATGACCGCAAGGTTTGGGAGTCGCTGAACTATTTCTATGAAGTGGATGCGTGGCTGCCCCGCAACTACGTGATGGTGAACTCGGACGTCTGGTCCGGCGTGCCCGACGGCAACAAGAATGTCATCCGCGCCTGCGCGCAGCTTGCGGAATATGCGGGCAACTGGCGTGCGAAGGAATATACCGGCTTTACGCTGCAAGGCCTGCGCGATGGTGGCATGACGGTTGGCCCCGCCTCTGACAAGATGGTGGGCGAGCTGAAAGAGATCGGCGTGACCATGACCAATGAATGGCTCGAAGCCGCGGGTGCCGAGGGCAAAGCCATCGTCGACGCGTTTAACGCAAACTAAGCGTTTGAGTCTCGCGCAGGGCAGCGCACGCGTTGCCCTGCGCATTCTAGTCAAAAGGCGGGCCATCCCATGGAGTTCCTGAATTCAGTGGCAAAGCTCTTTGAGGCTTCTCCCGGTGGCCCGGCTGTTTTGGGCTTGGTTCTATTTGCGGGTCTGCTGCTGGCTATTCTAGCGCTTAGAGTGCGGCTCGGCCCGGACAGCCGGGCGGGTACGGTGACGCGCAGCGTTTTGGATGCGATTTACACGGGCGCAGGTGTTCTCGCCGCGCTGTGCCTTATCACCATCCTTGTGCTGATCGTGCTGCAAATGCTCGCGCGCTGGACCGGAGAGGTTGCCCCCGGCATTCCAGAATACGCAGGATACTTTATGGCGGCGGCCTCGTTCTTGGCCTTCGCCAATGCGCTCAATCGCGGCAGCCATATCCGTGTGTCGATTGTGATCAATGCGGTCCCGCCCCGCGTACGCCACCTGCTCGAGATTTGGTGCTTTGGCATTGGCGCGGCCATAGCTTGGTATTTCGTCTGGTACGGTCGGAAATTCGTCTATTGGTCTTGGAAGTTTAACGACATCAGCCAAGGGCAGGACAAAACCGCCCTTTGGATCCCGCAAAGCTTTGTTCTGCTTGGGGCGGTGATCCTGGCCGTCGCGCTTACCGATCACCTGCTGCATTTGATTTTTACTGGCACGCATCGGATCACGCGCGACGTTGTCGAGCAAAGCCACGGGGAGTAAGGAGCTATGGAAGACTTCTCGATCATCATTCTGTTCCTCTTTGTGCTTTTTCTGCTGCTCGGCACCGGGGTTTGGGTCGGCCTGGCCCTGATGGGGGTCGCCTGGGTTGGCATGGAGCTTTTTACCTCGCGCCCGGTTGGGGACGTGATGCTGACGACCATTTGGTCTTCATCATCAAGTTGGACCTTAACCGCGCTGCCGCTCTTTATTTGGATGGGTGAAATCCTCTATCGAACGCGCCTGTCCGAGGATATGTTCCGAGGCCTTTCGCCCTGGATGGCGCGGCTGCCCGGAGGGCTGGTGCATACGAATATCGTTGGATGCACCGTGTTCGCGGCAGTGTCTGGTTCCTCCGCCGCGACCCTGACCACGGTCGGGAAAATGTCGATCCCCGAATTGCGCAAGCGCGCCTATCCAGAGCCCATGATCATTGGCACCTTGGCAGGGGCCGCGACGTTGGGCTTGATGATCCCCCCCTCGCTCACGCTGATCGTTTATGGGGTGACGATCAACGAATCGATCTCAAAGCTCTTCTTTGCAGGGATCCTGCCCGGCCTCGTGCTGGCGGGGATGTTTATGGCCTATGTCGCGATCATGAGCAAAGTCTCGCGCAGCTGGGACCCTACGCCCGAGCCGCCGATGAGCTTTATGCAGCGTATCGAGAACTCGCGTTTTCTGATCCCGGTGATTTTGCTGATTATGGTGGTTATCGGTTCGATGTATCTCGGCTTTGCCACCGCGACCGAGGCAGCGGCGTTCGGTGTGATCGGCGGGCTGGTTCTGGCGGCCTCGCAACGCTCGCTCACCTGGAAGACGTTTACCGAGTCGCTGATGGGGGCCACACGCACCTCCGCTATGATCGCGCTGATCTTGGCAGGCGCTGCGTTTTTGTCCCTTTCGATGGGGTTCACGGGCTTGCCGCGCGGGCTGGCGGATTTGATCGCAGCAATGGACTTGACCAAGTTCCAGCTTTTGATGGTTTTGCTGGTTTTTTACATCATTCTCGGCATGTTCCTCGACGGGATTTCAAGCGTGGTGCTGACCATGGCCGTGGTCGAACCGATGGTGCGCGAGGCCGGGATTGATCTAATCTGGTTTGGGATATTCATCGTCGTCGTGGTCGAAATGGCCCAGATCACGCCCCCGATTGGCTTTAACCTCTTTGTGCTGCAAGGCATGACAAATCACGAGATGAACTTTATCGCCCGCGCCGGGTTTCCGATGTTCCTGATCATGGTGTTGATGGTTTTTGTCCTGATCGGCTTTCCCGAATTAGCAACCTGGCTTCCGGACAACATACGCCAAGGCCCCGGCTAGGCCAATTGCTGTAAGGGTTAAGCACGGGACAGCCCTAATCGTTACAAAACGCGCGCACGGCATCGGGCCAGTGTTCCGGATCTAGGCCGCGCTGACGTACAAAAGCATAGAGCCAGCGCTCTAGACCAAAGCCCATACAGGCGCTCTCAGCCTGCTCGCCATCTTCAAAGGCGATGTCGTAGACACCCGTATAGTGGTCTCGGTGCAGGTTAAAACTTGACGCTGCGAGGGGCGTTTGCCGCCCCGGAATGGCAAAGAGCAGCTCATATTTCGCTTCGGCAAGCCGTTGATAGACCACCTTGTCCCGGCTTGTATCCAAAAAGAACGGATCATTCGCGAGCTCAAGCGACGCGTCAAGATCAAGCGTCTCGCACAGCGCAAAGGCCCGCTCCATCACATCCGCCCGCAAGCGCGTCAGCTCCGCGGAGGATCCGAAGAAAACCAAATCGCGCACCGAAAAATCCCAGCCGCGCGACAGAGGCTGAAACCGCTTGGCCTCATATCGAAAGACATGATTTTGCATGGTCAGCCGCGTGACCCCTCCAAGCGGAATACGGTGCCCTTTGTGTTGCGAATAACAAGGCAGGCAAACCGCAGGGGTCAAGACGTGGCTGGGCGTATCCAGCGCTGCACCAAATTTCTCAGCCAGGTCATCGGGGTTCGCTTTGGCCTCACGCGCGACCTGCTCAAGCACAGGCAGTTCATCGTGAAAGTGACTGCAAAGCGTGACATGCTGCGGAAAATTCGAAAAATAATCGACCTCTTGCAAAAGCTTGGTTGGCAGCATGACCGGGTAGTGCTGTTCGGCCGCGCCAAATTCATCGGCGAAAGTCTTAAACTGCGCTTCGAAAAAGCGATAGGCGCCAAGCAGATTGCCAGAAATCCCGGTCAGGCCCTCGTCAAAGAAATGCAGATCGGGCGAGGCCGCGAGCGCCTCATCGGTGCATCCAACGCGCGGGCCACTTGCATGCGATTTAAGAACCTTACGGGCTACCAAACGGTAGGTCCGCCGCATCGCATCCACAAATTCAAGGGCGGCCTCAAGGGCGCTTTGATCCGCTGCGCGCACGAGCAGTGTGCCATTGTCTTGAAAGACGCCATCAATGCCTGCTCCGATCAAGCCATCCAACAGCATAGCGCGATTGTCATCCGACAGCTTCGATAGATCGACGGTCTGAGATAGGCTCATCTTGCCACCTCCGCTAAGCTTAAGCGCGCAATGAGGCTTTCCAGCACTTGTGTCGTGCCCTCGATAACCTCCATAACCCGCGCATCCCGAAAATAGCGGGCCATGGGCGTTTCTGGCCCAATGCCCTGAGCACCAAAAATCTGCTGCGCGTCTCGGGCCACCCGGTTTGCCATTTGTGACGCAAAATATTTCGCCATCGTCGCCTCTTTGGCAGAGCCCCTTGCACGCCGGGCGCGCGCCGCGCCAGCGGATTGGCACATTAATCGGGCCGCGTGGATGTCGGTGATCATTCTGGTGATCAATTGCTGCACAAGCTGAAACTCGGCAATCGGTCGACCAAACTGCGTGCGCGACTTTGCCTGGCCCATCGCCGCATCGCAGGCCGCTTGCGCGAGGCCAACACAGCCCCAGGCCAGGTTATACCGCCCTGCGTCAAGACCCGTTGGGGCAATGTGACTTGCGCCAAAGCCCGGACCGCCCAACACGTGAGATTGGGGCAAATGAACCTCTTCGAGCGTCAAATCCGCCATCATGTATCCCCGGCAGCCAAGCATATCGTCAATCGGGATGCGCGTCAGGCCGGGCGTATCCTTGGGCAAGATCAGCGCCAAAGGGCCTTGGTCCGATCCCACAATGGTCACAAAGATATCAGCCGATTGCCCGCAGGTTATCCAGCGCTTAACGCCATTGACTACATAGCCATCATCCGTTGGCCGTGCCCAGGTTTCTACGGCGGAGATGTCGCTGCCGGCATGCGCTTCGGTCATTGCGATGGCGCAGATCACGTCCCCTGACGTCAGCTTTGGCACCCAAAAGGCCCGCTGCTCTTTCGTGCTCCACTTGGCCAAAGCACTGCCGCCCATATGGTGGACATTGACCAACCCTTGGACCGACGCGCTCGCATAGCCCAGGGCTTCGTGCATCTGCCCATGGTCGAGTATCGCGCGTTCCGGGTCAGGGGCTGGTTTGCCGCCATAGGCTTCGGCAAATCCGCTTGAGAAGGCGCCCGCAGCGCGTAGCGCCTGCAGGACGTCCGTCGGAATCCAAGCCTCCCGATCAATCTGCGCGGCATAGGGCGCTATATGTAACTGAGAGAATTCAGCCCAGCCCTCTGCGGTCTCTGGCGGGGTCAGGGTCACGCCACCCCGACCTCGCGCTTGCGCGCCACCAAGTCCGTAATCCGGGCCACAGACCGGAAATTGTCGATATTCAGGTCATCCCCATCGATTTCGATGGCAAATTCGCTCTCCACAAATTCGACGAGTTGCATTGCAAACATGGAATTGCCAAAGCCTGTCTCAAAAATATCCTGATCCAGCGCAAACTGCGCGCCATCAAAGGATTGAGACATAAAATTCGCAACTTTCGTAGAGATTTCGGTGTCGGACATGGGGCCTCCTTAGGCTCAATATGTATGAAAGCCGCGCCCGGTTTTGCGCCCATTGTGACCAGCATAGACAAGCCGTTTCAACAAAGGACAAGGGCGGTATTTGGGATCGTTGAACTCGTCGTACAAAATATCGAGTGAAAGCTTGACCGTATCAAGACCGATCAGATCGGCGGTCTCTAGCGGGCCCATCTTGTGGCCAAAGCAGGTCTTGAATAGGCGATCAACTTCGAGCGCGCCCGCGACGCCTTCGTGCACAAGAAACATCGCCTCATTCACCATCAGCATCATCACCCGATTGGTAACAAAACCGGGGCTATCATTGACGATGATGGATTGTTTGCCCGCAGCGGCGACAAGATCGCAAGCCGCGTGCATAGCGTCCTCTGAGCTGCGGGTGCCGCGAATAATTTCGACCATTGGCATAATCGGCGGGGGGTTCATAAAATGCATCCCAACCACGCGCTCAGGATAGGCACCAAAACCGGCAATCCGTGTAATCGGAATGGCCGAGGTATTGGCCGCAACCGGGATATCTGGGCGCACGACGTCAGAGATTTCGCGATGAACGCGGGTTTTTAAATCGACATTTTCCGTGATATTCTCAATAACAAAATCGACACCTGACAGGTCGGCGATCTGGGCCGAAAAAGTCATATTTCCCAGCACAACATCGCCTCGTGCTAGGCCCTTTTGCACCATCGCGTACATGCGCGCATTCTTTGCTATAGCCTTGCGGGCTGCCTCAACTTGCGCGGCGCTGACGTCCACCAAAACAACCCGGTGCCCGCTTTGAGCAAAGAGATGGGCAACGCCTGTTCCGATTGTACCCGCGCCTACGACACCGACGGTTTCGACTTTACTCATTGTGTCCTCGTTTTTTCCGTCCGAGCACGTTTGATCGACGCCAGCGCTTCTGTTGTCAATGTCGCGAGGGGCTTGCGCGCGTCAAGGATCAGGTCGGAAACCGCACGCGCCTGCGCTTCCGCCAACTGATAGGCAAGACGGCCCGGCCCGAGATAGGCATCAAACTGCGCCTTTAGGTTATCTAAAACCTTGAGCGGGTCCGTATCGGGCGCTTCGCCGTCGGTTAGCGCATGGATGGTGCGTAAAGAGCGGCGGGCAAGTGCCAAATCATGCGGTAGCTCAAGATGTAGGGCGTGATCAATATGAGGCCGTATAGCGCTGCGTGCGCGGCCAAACGGATCTTCCAAAAGAATAAGCTGGGCAGGCTCAATCGGCTTTTCACGCCCCGGCGGCGTGACGGCTTGCTTGGCTACCAAGCGGGTCAAATCCAACGGCAATTGCGGCGTTTCGATTGCATCGGCAGGTGCGCCGGATGCGACCCAAGCCTGGATATCCTCTAGGTCCGTCCCAAGCGAGATATAGTCGTCGAAATGAAGAATCGCACAATCCCCATGCGCCTGCTGAACATGACGCATCAATGCGCTTTTGCCCGCCCCGGATGTGCCCGAAAAAGCGACGACATAGCCCATCAACGTCGCCTCGCATCTGCTGCATGCATCGCGCTCGGAGTATATCCGCGGCTGGCACTCATGCTGAGTTCCCGTTTACGGGGATAAGGCTCTGCCATTCTTCAGGGTCGATCACCGCAACTTCTTCGCGCTCGGAGGCATCGACAACTATCCTAAGATCCTTGAGGCCCGTGCCGGTGCCGACCACAACCACCTCCTCTTTGGCCCCGATTGCGCCGGTATCGCAGAGCTGCTCAAAAGCGGCAATTGCGGCGGCAGAGGAGGGCTCAAGCAAGACCCCAAAAGTCGAAGATGCAGAGAGCAGCGCCCGCGATAGCGCGGCATCATCCACCGTCACAGCGCAGCCTTTCGAGGCCCGCAGGGCAGCAAGCGCGGCAGGCCCGTCCATCGGATCGCGCACATTGATGCTGTCTGCATAGGTTGTCGCGGCGCGTTGACTATGCTGCTGCGCATCCATCTCATGCGCAATCGGGCAGGCGGCGGTGGTCTGCACTGCGACAAGACGTGGCATTTGCTCGATGAGCCCGGCGTTCAAAAGCTCTGTAAATCCTTTGCCCATCGCGCTCAGAATATTCCCGTCTCCGGTTGGCACGATCACCCAGTCCGGCGCACGCCATCCCATTTGCTCGGCAATCTCATAGGCGCAGGTCTTTTTCCCCTCACGGGTAAACGGATTCACCCCCGTGGTCCGGTTAATCGCGCCGCGCGCTTGCGCCAAACGCCCGGCAACCGCACAAGCCGCGCCATATCCCCCCGCGATCTTGTAAACTTCGGCCCCATAGGCGCGAATTTGCGCCAGTTTGGGCGCCGGGATATCTTCGGGCACCAACACGGTCACGCGTGCGTTATAGGCCGCGCCTACTGCCGCAATCGAGGCCGCCGCGTTGCCAGTCGAGGCCATGACAACTTGGTCAATCCCTTGCGACGCGGCCACGGCCAGCACCATCTCACTCGCCCTGTCCTTGAGCGATCCCGAGGGGTTACGGGTATCATCCTTAAGCCACAGCCGCGCGCCGCGCTGCACACCCAAATCAAGCAAGGGCGTTCCGCCAACCTGCAAATGTGACGCATAGGTTTGGAGCGCAGGCAGCAACGGCTCGTAACGCCACATCGAGCGATGCGCCGAGTTTGTAATCATATCCCGCAAAACCTCAACTGAGGCCGGGGGTGCGATTTTGATCTGCAAGTTTTGGCCGCATGGCGCGGTCAGGCTGGTCGCGCTGATGGGAAAGAGCTTTCCGCAGCCAACACATGCTGCTGACATATTTGCTAAAGCCGTCTTAGACGGACGCTCAAGCATCAAGAAAAATCCTAAAAAAAAGGGACGCCCTTTTGCGCAAAGAAAAGAACGCCCCGTTTGTCTTGCGTATATCCGTCGCTTATCGCGCGTTTAAACCCACATTTAAGCAGCAGTTTCTTGTGCCACTGCCTTTTGAGCTGATTTCTGGGTCTTATACATGACCTTGGCGCCATCTTTCTGAGCTTTGTGCTCTGCTTTCTTGGCTTTATATTCGGCCTTAAAATGCGCTTTCATTTCGGCCTTGTTGGCCGCTTTGACACTCGCCTTGTTATCTTTTGCTGTTGCTTTTTCCAATGAATAATCCTCCGACTAGGCGCTTCAAAAGCTGTTTTTGATCGCGCGATGCCGTCATGCCTAGCAGTCAAGCCTGCACCGCGCAATGAAATTTCGCATAAAAAGTGTATTCTCGCCTCGTTCTGTTCGTTCAATGGTTGCGTCTTGCCAAAATGTGAGGCATGCATGTCTAGAATGCGGGCACTATGCACGCAGCCGGGGTTCATTTGCTTTGCAATGTATTAGGTCGGGTGGATTGTTATCGTAAAATACATTTCGATGATAAGCAGCGTGCTTTCATCAAGATGTGAGGTTGGTTTAAAAGCGCCCATTTGAGTGTTCTGAAAGGGTTCTCCTGTGAACCCGAATTGCGGGGCAAGGCGGCTATCTAGATTGGTGGATCGCATTTTTCGCGATTGGGAAGGGATACGTGTCGTTAAACAGCCATTTGATGCGCGATTTGCGCCGCTCAGCCGCTGACAATCCGACCAAGGGCTACGCCTTTCTGTCATCGGATTTGCAGGTGCAAGGCCGCGTGTCGTTTTCCGCTCTGAGTGAAACAAGCAAGGCCATTGCAGCCGGGTTGCAAGCCCGCGCGGTGTTCCAAAGGCAATGTACCATTCTTATTGCCCTGCCCGCCGGGCTTGACTTTATTCAAAGCTATTTCGGTTGTCTGGACGCGGGTGCCATCGCTGTCCCGGTGAAATACCCGCATGCCAACCGCTCAATGGCGCATCAGGTTAATGTTGCGCAAGACAGCGGTTCTGTGATTGCGATCACCACATCCGAGATGAAAGCGCCTTTGGAAGCCGCGTTGCAAGGCGTCGACATACTTTGCCTTGAAGATCTTATCCCCGAAACCGGTTTCTCTTGGGCGGATCCAGAGATTTGCTCTGAGGATATCGCACATCTGCAATACACCTCGGGCTCGACCTCTGCACCCAAGGGCGTGGCAATCAGCCATGGCAATATTCTGGCAAACGCCCAAGATATGTGCACCTGCTTCGATATTGGCGCTCAGAGCACGCTGCTCAGTTGGTTGCCCCATTATCACGATTTGGGACTGGTCTTTGGCTGTATCGTCCCGGTCTTCGCAGGCTGCAATGCGGTGCTGATGTCACCAACGCATTTTGCGCAAAAGCCCGTGCGTTGGTTGCAGGCGCTGGATGCACATCAGATCAGCCATTCAGCGGCGCCAAATTTTGCCTTTGACGCCTGCCGCGCTTTGCCCGAGCAAACCACGCAAGGAATAGACCTGCGCAACGTCAAAGCGCTGTTAAATGGCGCGGAACCGGTTCGCGCCGAGACCGTCTCTGGCTTTCAAGCGCGTTTTGCGGCGAATGGATTGGGCGCAGATGTTCAGTGCCCCTCTTACGGGATGGCTGAGAACACCCTTGCCATCAGCGGCAACGGTCCGGGTAGCGCGATTGCGTTTCAAAGTTTTGACGCCGATGCACTGCGAGAGCGCCGCTTGGTGCCCGCAACGGACACGAGCCCACGCCAGAGGGCGCTTGTGATGTGCAATGGCTCTCAAACCGCCAATCAAATCCTGGTAGTTGCGCCGGATACCCGCCTGCCCTGCGATGACGGACAAATTGGTGAAATCTGGGTCAACGGAGCCTCTGTCGCTGCGGGAT
>CAYWNJ010000004.1:0-21533 GCA_964459535.1 uncultured Rhodobacterales bacterium | reverse complement strand
TGGCAAGCCTGAGGTATGTCGCGCGCGATGGCGACGGCACACTGGCCGGAGCCATCCGATATTGGCCCGTGCGCGTAGGCGGTCAAGCAGCGCTCCTGCTTGGGCCGGTTGCGGTCCACCCGACCCGCCAAGGCGAGGGGCTGGGCGGACAACTGATTGCGGCTTCACTCGGGGCCGCGCGCGGCTGGGATCGGGTGATGC
This sequence comes from uncultured Rhodobacterales bacterium, assembly GCA_964459535.1. Lineage (GTDB taxonomy): Bacteria > Pseudomonadota > Alphaproteobacteria > Rhodobacterales > Rhodobacteraceae > JBCBCP01. Next base: position 21,332 of record CAYWNJ010000004.1, on the reverse strand, counting down.
TGGTTGGCGATCTCCCCTATTATGGCCGGTTTGGGTTCTCGCGGCTCCAAGGCGTGCAGATGCCGCCCCCGACCAATCCAGACCGTGTTCTTGGGCGAGCCCTGTCGCCAGGCGCCTGGGAAGGCGTGCATGGCGCGGTCACGCGCTGGGAATAGTGTGATCTATAGCCTAACAACTGAATTTTGATCTTCTATCCGCTTAGCCCCAGCCATCCGCAGGATGGCAACGCGCCGACCGCCCCCACGGGCGGCGCGTACCGCGCCACCCTCGGTCGGCTTAGGCAGAGCAGATATGTGTGAGGATCAAAATCAAAATTCAGTTGTCAGGCTATATGTGCGAGACGCGATGCCTGAGGTTAACAGTCGGACGCTTTAAAACGCAAATCCCGTATTTTCATATGTTTTGAGAGCGCGTATGTGCTGATCTAAAGAATATGCGCACCCAACGGGCGCGCGAGCGAAAAGGAGGGGCAAAATGGCCATCAAAAAGCTGATCCAAACCGCACTATACGGCGCCGCGATGCTAGGCGTGCTGCACACCACGGCGGCTGCGCAAGAGGTGACGTTGAAGCTGCACCAGTTTTTGCCCGCCCAGGCCAATGTGCCCAAGCTCATCCTGGATGTTTGGGCCGATAAGATCGAGGCCGCCTCTGAGGGCCGGATCAAGATCGACCGATTCCCCTCGATGCAGCTGGGGGGCCGCCCGCCGGAGCTGATGGATCAAGCGATTGATGGGGTCGCGGATATTGTTTGGACCGTTGTCGGCTATACCCCTGGCCGCTTTCCAACGACCGAAGTCTTTGAGCTGCCCTTTATGGTCGAAGATGCCAGCGCCGCCTCTTGCGCCTATTGGACGATGTTCGAAGAGCATATGGCCGAGGGTGAATTTCAGGCGCTAAAGATTCTTGGCACATGGGTGCATGGGCCTGGCATGTTTCACACCGCCGATCCCGTGGAGACACCCGATGATCTGAAAGGCATGAAGATCCGGGGCGGCTCGCGCCTGGTGAACAAGCTTTTGGACCTCACCGGCGCGACGCCGGTTGGTATGCCCGTGCCTGCGGTGCCCGAGGCGCTGTCAAAGGGCGTGATCGACGGCACCACGATCCCGTGGGAGGTCACCGGCGCACTCAAAGTCCCAGAGCTGGTGGAAAACCATACTGAGTTTGAGGGCCCTGCGCTCTATACGCTGACATTTGTGCTGGCCATGAACAAGGATAAGTTCGAGGCGCTGCCTGCGGATTTGCAGGCGGTTGTGGACGCTAATTCTGGGATGGCGTTCTCTGTCTTCGCTGGCGGCACGCAAGAGGCCGCGGATGGTCCCGCCCGCGACGCTGCGATTGAAAATGGCAACACGATTGTCACCGTCACCGACACCTCTGCCTGGCAGCAGGCGGTTCAGCCCATCTATGCAGACTGGGTCGCCGAGATGAACGACAAGGGCATTGATGGGCAGGCACGTATCGACCAGGCGCGCGCCCTCATGGCCGGGTCCTGCAAAGACGCGCGCGCGAATTACTAAGCCCTTTGGCTCGGCCTGCTTGGGGAGGGCGCGATGCACATCCTGATCGAGCGGCTCGCCCGTCTTTTTGCCCTGCTTGGTGGTGTGGTCCTGTCGGGGCTGATTTTGCTGACATGCCTGTCGATCCTTGGCCGCGTGCTCAATGGGATTTTGCATAGCGACAGCGTTCAGATGATGGCACCGGAATTTGCGAGCCGTCTACTCGCGCTTGGGATCGGACCCATCAACGGCGATTTTGAAGTGGTCGAGGCCGGGATGGCCTTTGCCATTTTCGCCTTTTTGCCGCTCTGCCATCTGCATGGCGCGCATACCTCGGTGGATCTCTTTGCCGCGCGCTTGCCCGAGCGCTTTGCCCGCGTTTTGCGCGCCGTGATCGAGGTTGTCTTTGCGGCGGTGCTTGTGCTGATCGCTTGGCAGCTTTTCGAAGGCACGCAAAGCAAATATCGCTCTGGTCAAACGACATTTCTGCTCGAATATCCGGTGTGGTGGGCCTATGCCTTGTGCCTCGTCGCGGCTTGTGTGACTGCGCTGGTCGCGCTCTATACGGCAGGGCTGCGCGTTACGGGCAGGCACAGTTTGGAACGCGATCTTTGAGCGATATCGTCATCGGTCTGCTCTCGTTCCCGGCGCTGCTGGGGCTTATCTTTCTGCGCGTGCCGATTGGGCTTGCGATGTTTTTGGTCGGCCTTGTCGGCCTGATCCTCGTGACCGGAGATACCACGCTCCCCTTTGCACGGTTGAAGTCCGAGACCTTTGGGACGTTTTCAAACTATTCGCTCTCGATTGTGCCGATGTTTTTGCTCATGGGCCATTTCGCCACGCTCGGCGGGATGAGCCAAGCACTCTTCAAAGCGGCCGAAGCTTGGCTGGGTCACCGCAAAGGCGGCGTCGCTATGGCCGCTGTGGGGGCCTGCGCGGGGTTCGGTGCGATTTGCGGCTCGTCCCTTGCAACCGCCGCGACGATGAGCCGGGTGGCGCTGCCGGAGCTGCGCAAATATGGCTATTCCGGCGGCTTCTCCACCGCGACATTGGCGGCAGGCGGGACGCTTGGCATCTTGATCCCACCCTCTGTCGTGCTGGTGATCTATGCCATCCTGACCGAGCAAAATATCGCCAAGCTTTTCCTTGCCGCGTTCATCCCCGGTATCCTGGCAGCTTTGGGATATATGGCAGCGATTTCGCTCTATGTCCGCCTCAACCCCGGCACCGCTGGCGCGCGCCCGCGTGTCGCCTATTCCGAGCGGCTGCGCGCCTTGGCCCGGATTTGGCCAATGCTCGTGGTGTTTTTTCTAGTCGTCGGCGGGATCTACCTGGGCTGGTTTACGCCGACCGAAATGGCCGAGGGTGAATTTCAGGCGCTAAAGATTCTTGGCACATGGGTGCATGGGCCTGGCATGTTTCACACCGCCGATCCCGTGGAGACACCCGATGATCTGAAAGGCATGAAGATCCGGGGCGGCTCGCGCCTGGTGAACAAGCTTTTGGACCTCACCGGCGCGACGCCGGTTGGTATGCCCGTGCCTGCGGTGCCCGAGGCGCTGTCAAAGGGCGTGATCGACGGCACCACGATCCCGTGGGAGGTCACCGGCGCACTCAAAGTCCCAGAGCTGGTGGAAAACCATACTGAGTTTGAGGGCCCTGCGCTCTATACGCTGACATTTGTGCTGGCCATGAACAAGGATAAGTTCGAGGCGCTGCCTGCGGATTTGCAGGCGGTTGTGGACGCTAATTCTGGGATGGCGTTCTCTGTCTTCGCTGGCGGCACGCAAGAGGCCGCGGATGGTCCCGCCCGCGACGCTGCGATTGAAAATGGCAACACGATTGTCACCGTCACCGACACCTCTGCCTGGCAGCAGGCGGTTCAGCCCATCTATGCAGACTGGGTCGCCGAGATGAACGACAAGGGCATTGATGGGCAGGCACGTATCGACCAGGCGCGCGCCCTCATGGCCGGGTCCTGCAAAGACGCGCGCGCGAATTACTAAGCCCTTTGGCTCGGCCTGCTTGGGGAGGGCGCGATGCACATCCTGATCGAGCGGCTCGCCCGTCTTTTTGCCCTGCTTGGTGGTGTGGTCCTGTCGGGGCTGATTTTGCTGACATGCCTGTCGATCCTTGGCCGCGTGCTCAATGGGATTTTGCATAGCGACAGCGTTCAGATGATGGCACCGGAATTTGCGAGCCGTCTACTCGCGCTTGGGATCGGACCCATCAACGGCGATTTTGAAGTGGTCGAGGCCGGGATGGCCTTTGCCATTTTCGCCTTTTTGCCGCTCTGCCATCTGCATGGCGCGCATACCTCGGTGGATCTCTTTGCCGCGCGCTTGCCCGAGCGCTTTGCCCGCGTTTTGCGCGCCGTGATCGAGGTTGTCTTTGCGGCGGTGCTTGTGCTGATCGCTTGGCAGCTTTTCGAAGGCACGCAAAGCAAATATCGCTCTGGTCAAACGACATTTCTGCTCGAATATCCGGTGTGGTGGGCCTATGCCTTGTGCCTCGTCGCGGCTTGTGTGACTGCGCTGGTCGCGCTCTATACGGCAGGGCTGCGCGTTACGGGCAGGCACAGTTTGGAACGCGATCTTTGAGCGATATCGTCATCGGTCTGCTCTCGTTCCCGGCGCTGCTGGGGCTTATCTTTCTGCGCGTGCCGATTGGGCTTGCGATGTTTTTGGTCGGCCTTGTCGGCCTGATCCTCGTGACCGGAGATACCACGCTCCCCTTTGCACGGTTGAAGTCCGAGACCTTTGGGACGTTTTCAAACTATTCGCTCTCGATTGTGCCGATGTTTTTGCTCATGGGCCATTTCGCCACGCTCGGCGGGATGAGCCAAGCACTCTTCAAAGCGGCCGAAGCTTGGCTGGGTCACCGCAAAGGCGGCGTCGCTATGGCCGCTGTGGGGGCCTGCGCGGGGTTCGGTGCGATTTGCGGCTCGTCCCTTGCAACCGCCGCGACGATGAGCCGGGTGGCGCTGCCGGAGCTGCGCAAATATGGCTATTCCGGCGGCTTCTCCACCGCGACATTGGCGGCAGGCGGGACGCTTGGCATCTTGATCCCACCCTCTGTCGTGCTGGTGATCTATGCCATCCTGACCGAGCAAAATATCGCCAAGCTTTTCCTTGCCGCGTTCATCCCCGGTATCCTGGCAGCTTTGGGATATATGGCAGCGATTTCGCTCTATGTCCGCCTCAACCCCGGCACCGCTGGCGCGCGCCCGCGTGTCGCCTATTCCGAGCGGCTGCGCGCCTTGGCCCGGATTTGGCCAATGCTCGTGGTGTTTTTTCTAGTCGTCGGCGGGATCTACCTGGGCTGGTTTACGCCGACCGAAGCGGCGGCGGTCGGCGCGCTCGGAACGGGCCTGATCGCCTATGCCGCCGGAGGGCTAACACGTCCAGCACTTGCCGAGAGCTTCTATGTTACCGCCCGAACAACAGCGATGATCTTTTTCATCATTCTAGGTGCTGCGTTCTACAACGGCTTTCTGGCGCTTACGCAAATGCCGCAAGAGGCGGCCTTGCTGGTCGGGGCCAGCGGTCTGAGCCCTTGGGCTATATTGATTATCATCCTGATCTTTTATCTTCTGCTCGGCTGCGTAATGGACAGCCTCTCGATGATCCTGCTGACCGTGCCGATTTTCTGGCCCATCGTCCAAGAGCTAGACTTTGGCCTTGTTACCATGGCCGAGCTGCAATCGGCCCGGCTTGACGCGCTGGTGGCGAGTGGTAAGGCGCTTCCTGAGACGGTGCTGGCAGAGGCCCAAGCCCTGCTTGCAAGCGGGCAAGAATTGACCCGCGAGTTGATCCGAGAGCTGGGCCTGCGCGGCGTTTCAAAGGGCGCGCTGGCGCGTCTTAACCTGGAATACACGGCGATTTGGTTCGGTATTCTGGTCCTGATTGTGGTTGAGGTTGGCCTAATCACCCCGCCGGTGGGGATGAACCTGTTCGTGATCAGCGCCATTGATCGCAAAACGCCGATTGTCGAGACGTATAAGGCGATACTCTACTTTGTTGCATCGGATCTATTGCGCGTCGCGCTGCTGGTCGCGTTTCCCTTTATCACCCTGAAGTTGCTGCCCTGGTGAAAATACTGAAGCGCCCGACGTCAAACCTGAAGCACCCCACAGCCATTCCAGTGGGAAGCGCAATCGAGCCGCCTGTTAAACCGTAGGTTTGACACCGGCAAAACGGGGCCGGAACGGCGCGGCTGGGCAGTGCCTGTTGCGCGGGAGATATAGCCTGACGACGAAATTTCGATATCAATCTTAAACCGTCTCTGCTTCGCTCAAGCCGACCGAGGGCGGCGCGGGACGCGCCGCCCGTGGGGGCGGTCGGCGCGTGGATGGCTGGGGGCTAAGCGGACATAAGATCAAAATTCAGTCGTCTGGCTATATGTTCGGGATGAGAGGCTTCAGGTTCAGGGTTGGACGCAATAAAGCGAAATTTCGTAAAACCGCAGCGTGTGCACAAAGGCCGGGTCGGGCGTGTAGAACGGTGCGCCGGGCTGGAAACCTATCTTTTCGTAAAGACCAATCGCCTCGGTCAATGTATGCACCGTATCCAGCACCATCCGCTGATAACCATCCGTTTTTGCCCGCGCCATCGCCTCGGAAATCAACGCCGAAGCGGCACCATATCCGCGACCCTCTGGCGCTACAAAGATCCGCTTGATCTCGCAGGTTTCCGGCCCCGCAGGCAAGTACATTGCGCAGCCAATGGGGCGCTGTTGGTCCTCAGCGATCAATATCTCCCCCATCGGCCTGGCATGCAAACGCGGTAGATCGGCAAGCAAGTCTGCATAGGCGTCCTTGGCGTAATAGCGCTCAAGCATTTCTGGGACATGCGCCATACGTTCCACCAGCAGGTCGCGATACCCCCAGCAGAGTGCGGCTATGTCCACTTGATCGGCAGCGGTCGCAGGGCGTATCGAAAGATGCATATCAACCAAACCGAGTATCTATCGCAGCACCGAAGTGCCTGCATATTGCGCTGTCTCGCCTAGGGCTTCCTCGATCCTAATCAGTTGATTATATTTCGCCAATCGGTCAGAGCGCGCCAGGCTGCCGGTTTTGATCTGCCCGCAATTGGTCGCCACGGCCAGATCGGCAATTGTCGCGTCCTCGGTTTCGCCCGAGCGGTGCGACATGACATTGGTCATACGCGCCCGATGCGCCATCTCGACCGCGCGCAGCGTTTCGGTCAGTGTCCCGATCTGGTTCACCTTCACCAGCATCGAGTTCCCACATCCCCGCGCAATCCCTTGGGCCAACCGCTCTGGGTTTGTCACAAAGAGGTCATCCCCGACCAATTGTATCTTTTCCCCTAGGGCCTCGGTCAACGCGCGCCAGCCGTCCCAGTCATCCTCGGCCATCCCGTCTTCGATAGAGATAATTGGATAGTCCCGCACCAGCGCGTCAAGATAGGCGACATGCTCAGCGGCGCTGAGTGTTAGACCCTCGCCAGAGAGCACATATTGCCCGTCCTTGAAATACTCAGTCGCCGCGCAATCAAGAGCTAGATAGATATCCTGACCCGGCACATAGCCCGCTTTCTCAATCGATTTCAAAATGAAGTCCAGCGCATCGCGGGTCGAGCTGATATCGGGGGCAAAGCCCCCCTCGTCGCCAATGCCGGTTGACAGGCCCGCGCGATGGAGCTCTCCCTTAAGGACGTGAAAGACCTCGGCCCCCATTCGAACCGCATCGCGCAGCGTTGGCGCGGCGACAGGCATGATCATAAATTCTTGGATATCAATGGGGTTATCGGCGTGCTCTCCACCATTGATGATATTCATCATCGGGACCGGCAAAACCCGCGCCGATGTGCCGCCGACATAACGATAAAGCGGCTGGCCACACTGCTCCGCTGCCGCCTTAGCAACCGCGAGCGAGACCCCCAGGATCGCATTCGCACCAAGGCGCGCCTTATTGGGTGTGCCATCAAGCTCGATCATCGCGCCGTCAATCTCGACCTGCTCTGTGGCGTCGATGCCGACAAGCTCTTGCGCTATCTCGCCATTCACCGCCGCGCAGGCTTCAAGCACCCCTTTTCCAGCATAGCGCCCTGCCTCTCCGTCCCGCCGCTCGACAGCCTCATAAGCGCCGGTGGACGCGCCAGAGGGCACAGCGGCCCGACCAAGCGTGCCATCCTCAAGCGTGACATCGACCTCAACAGTTGGATTACCTCTGCTATCGAGAATTTCACGGGCGTGAATGTCGATAATCGTGCTCATATGAGATCCTTTCGCTGCTTTGCAGCGCTCATAACCGCTGTCGCGCAGAGGCAAAACCCTGTTTGCGCTCACGTTAGATTTCACAGAGCCCACCTGCACGCGCAAAAGAGTAACGATTGGAGTTTGTTTTACTCAATCAAAAAATAACGTATTCAAATTTGCGTTCGAGGCAAAGCCGAGAGGAAGCGAATTTGAATTCAATTTAACAAAAGACGCTTTAGGCTGTCTTGGGCGTTCCGGTCCAGCGCAGCCAAAGTTCGGCAAAGATGATATTCGGCACCCAGCAGCTCCACCCGAGAATGTGGGAAATCTCAAGATAAGGCGTGCCATCGGCAATCAGGAAGGGCAGCTGAATGCGCAGGGTGACCGCCGCAAAGGTCAACGCAAAAGAGCGGATCATCATGCGCCTGTGCTGCACAAAGTCGCGGGCGCGCGCGTGTCTGACGGCTTCGGCGGTGAAGTAAAGCCATAGGATGGCGAGGGCTCCAAAGCCCGTCGCCGCCACCGGGCGGTCAAAAGAGTCGAGCGCCATCAGCAACCCAGAGACACCGCCAACCAAAATCGCAGCAGCATAGATGCGGCCCAACCAGCGATGCAAATGCGGAGAACGTACGCGCATACGGGGAAGAAACTGGAAAGCCCCCAACGCCAATGCAATCGGCGCCGAGATAACATGCGCTATGAAATAAGATCGCGGGTCGAGCACCGGAGCGCCCAGAGCTAGGAGAAAGGCCCCGTCGATCCCAAGCGCAATGAACCGGTAAGATCCGAGCGCGACAAGGACGCAAAGCGTCGCCATCACCCAGAACGAAATTCGCAGTCTCAGGGTCATGGCGTCTCTTAACCTATCAAGTCAGGCACAATGGTAACAATGCCGGGGAAGAGCCAAAGGATAGCCAGTCCAACAACCTGGATGATCACAAAGGGGATAATCCCGCGATAGATATGACCGGTCGTTACCTCTTTGGGCGCAACGCCGCGCAGATAGAATAGCGCAAAACCGAACGGCGGCGTTAGGAATGAGGTCTGCAAATTCACCGCGATCATAATTGTCACCCATTTGGGATCAAAGCTTCCGCCATAGATCACCGGGCCGACAATGGGCACGACGATATAAATGATCTCAAGGAAGTCGAGCACAAACCCCAGGATAAAGAGAACCAGCATCACAATCAGAAATACCGTGAACTCATTGTCAAAGCTCTTAAGGAACTGCTGGATATAATGCTCACCACCAAACGAGATCACGACAAGGTTCAGGATCTGGCTACCGATCAGGATCGTGAAGACCATCGAGGTGACCTTGGCGGTCTCTCGGACAACCGGGGTCAAAACGCCCGAAGTATAGAGGATCCAGCAAGAGAACAGCAGCCCAAAGAGCGCATAAAGATAGGCGGCATAGGCCACGATAAAGGCCATCCAGCTTTGCGCACTCACCTCGCCCGTGTTGATCCTAAGATCAAAATTGATGCCGATCAGAATGCAGATGATAATCGCAAGCGTCGACCAAATGATCACCTTGGGGCTGCGATCCATATCCGTCAGTTTGCGATAGGCGGCCAGCATAATCGCCCCCCCTGCACCCAGCGCAGCCGCAGGCGTCGGGTTGGTAATGCCGCCCAAGATGGACCCCAGGACCGCAACGATAAGCACCAATGGGGGAAAGACCACACGGATCAACTCATTCTTCGCGCATCTGAGAACCGCATGATACGCGCCATAAAGAATGGCGGCAAAGGGCACGGCCATAAGGACGATGTAAAACCCTGGCGAAGTGGTAGGCGAGACGAGGGTGATATCCACGATAATCGCGAGGACGAGGCCAATGCCGCCCGCTGCAAGGGGACGAATGTCCGACGTCGGAGACACGCCCCGCGCAACCGAGAAGATCAGCGCGAAAATGGCCATCAAAATCGCGGTTCCTGTGCCAATTGGCGCGGCAGCAGCGATCTTGGCCGCAAGCGCGGCAGCAAACTCTTCGTCCGTCAACCGCTCGGATTGGGCAACGCCCCCTTGCGCATCAATTGCAGCTTGCTGAGCCACGGCGGCGTCCCAAGCGGCTTGGCCATGTAATTCGATCATGGCGGCTTGGCACGCTTCCGAGACATTTGTGCGCAGCGTTGCACTTGCCCCGATATCAGAGAAGGCGGAGACAACGGTGCTTTGGCTACCAACGGCCCCTAGATTGACCAGAAGGATAAGCCCCACGATGACCAGAACCGGCACGCCAAGGAACCAGGTGAACGCCTCGTTTCGGGTGATCGGTTCGGCATTTGTGCTGCCCATCGGGACAGCGGGCGCTTTCTCTGGGTTGAGAAGCGCATAGCCAAAAGCATAGAGCGCATAAAGCAGGGCTAACATTATGCCAGGAAGCAAGGCAGCTTGGAATAGCGTGCCGACCGAGACAACTGCTGGCTCGCCCAGATAGGTCAGCGCATCGGTGCAGCCTACGCCCTGCGCGCGCGCCTCTTGCGCCGCCGAGTAAAGATCACCCGCGAGTGTCCCAAGCAGCACAATCACGATTGAGGGCGGGATAATCTGGCCCAACGTGCCTGAGGCGGCAATGACACCCGTCGCGATCTCGGGCGAGTAATTGTTCCGCAGCATCGTTGGCAAAGCCAACAAGCCCATGGTCACAACCGTCGCACCAACGATCCCGGTCGAGGCAGCAAGGAACGCGCCAACGACAACAATGGAAACTGCAAGACCACCGGGTAGCGGGCCAAAAACACGGGCCATTGTGGTCAATAGATCATTCGCGATCTTGGACCGCTCAAGGGTAATCCCCATCAGAACGAACATCAGCACCGCGAGGAGTGTCTCAATGGATTGCCCCGCCAGCACCCGCTCATTGATACGGTTCACGATAAAGCTAACATTCCGGTCCAGCGCGGTCTCCCAACCGGAAGGAAAGACCGGCTCACCAATGCGCGGCAAGTCAGGGTATCGAAAGATCGAGATGTCATTGGCGTTCACGCCAGAATTGACCAAATCTCGATACGCTTGGGACGAGCTGTCGATGGCCTGGTGGATCAGCAGCCCCGCGCTATCAAGCGCCGCAATGATGCCGAAACTGATAATACCAGCCCCGCCAATCGCAAACGCGACGGGAAAGCCCGAAAGAATGCCGCCAAAGAGGCACACAAATACGATGATCAAACCGATCTCTACGCCATCAAGACCAAACATTAATGTGTCCCCTCATAGGCTTCTTCGCCATCGCCCAGGCTGTCTTTGTCCAGATACTTCCCTTCGCTTTCCTCTCCCTCGCGCCATTCAAGATAGGAGCGGTAGAAAAAGGCGATGGCATGGAGGAAAACCAGGCCCGCGAAGGCGACGAGCAGCACTTTGAACAAGAAGTAGGCCGTAAATCCGTTCGGTGAAAACCCGATGGTTTCAACATTCCAACGCAACGCGCGTGCTTTGAGCACCAGTCGATCAAGCGTGTCCGAGGCCGACGGTTTCGGAACAATCAGGTGGCGCCACAAGAAGTACCAGCCATACATCCAGACCAAAATCGCAGCAGGTGCCATGAAAAAGATCGCACCGAACATGTCGATGAACTTTTTCGTGCGATGCGAAACCGCGGAATAGATCAAATCAACGCGGACATGCCCGCCTTGAACGAATGTATATGTCACGCAAAGCGCAACCACGAGCGCATTATAGAGCTTCAGCTCTTCGGCAAACCAGCTGATGTCATATTGCAAGGGAATGCCGAAGCTGATCGAGATATCGGGCCGGGTGAAAATCCGCTGCATAAAGACGATGACGATTTGCTGTAGCACCATCGCCAATCCGGCCCAGGCAAAGAGCCTTCCGGTCGTGTTCGCGACGCCCTCTAGGCCGCGCACCACCCACCATAAGATCTCGCGGTTTAGAGTCATGCCAACCAGCGTGATGATCAGGAAAATATTGAAACATATAAAGAAAAACTCAACGGACCCGCCATAATAGATAAAGGCCATGAGCGATTGCTTATCTTCCAGTGAGCCGTCCCAAATAAGCCAGTCGAAGATCGAGGGGAGCGGCTTTTCACCCTCTTCAGGTGTGCGCGCGAGGAAGGGAAGAATGCCGATGAGGATGTGGTAGAACCCAAGCAGGATTTGCTCAAAAACCCAAACAATCCCAGAGCCAAGCGCACGTACGGCTTCGCCAAAGGTGACGACGTTATTCTCTGCCATATTGTCCCCCACATGGTCCCGATCCCTTTGCCCAAGTCAAAACGGTCGGACCTTTTTCATGTCGAAAGGGCCCTGAAAACCTCAGAGCCCTTTCGGGTCTTCTAATTGACGATCTTATTCGCCCAGAACGCGGACGCGCTGCGCAACATAGTAGCCATCGGATTTGTTAATCCAGCTCGCCGAGTTCGCGAGCGACGTCTCAAACGACGCACGGATTTTGGCGAAGAGCTCATCGCTCATGTTCTCGTCCATAACCTCTGCAGAGGCGCGGCCGAACGCATCCCAAACATCGTCGGAGAATTGCAGCGTTTTAACGCCCTGAGCTTGCAAACGCGCAAGCGCAGCACCGTTATTGGCCAGCGTTTCTGAGAGCTGGTAATATGTTACCGCCCGCGACGCATTTTGCAGGATCGCTTGGTGCTGCGGTGTCATATCGTTCCAAACGTCAAGGTTAACGGAGGATGCGAGGGCCGAACCAGGCTCGTGGAAACCAGCTGTGTAGTAGACCTTAGCAACCTCTTGGAAGCCAGCGCGCTCATCCGCCATTGGGCCAACCCACTCAAGGCCGTCCAAAGCACCGGATGACAGCGCTTGATAAAGCTCGCCGCCAGGGATGTTTTGCACCGACGCGCCAAGCTTACCCAGAACCTTGCCGCCAAGGCCCGGCATACGGAACTTCAGGCCGTTGAAATCATCTGCGGAGTTGATCTCTTTGCGGAACCATCCGCCGGATTGCGATCCCGAGTTCCCAGCCAGAAGACCTTTGAGGTTGAAGATCTCTCCGAGCTCATCGTGCAGCTCTTGGCCGCCGCCATGCTCATACCAGTTGGTCACTTCCTGCGCTGTACCGCCAAAGGGAACAGCCGTGAAGTAGGCATAGCCTGGGTGCTGACCGATAAAGTAGTAATCAGCAGAGTGATACATGTCTGCTTGGCCTGATGAAACAGCATCAAAGACCTCAAGCGCGCCGACAAGCTCGCCCGGAGCTTTCTTGTCGATGGTCAATTGACCGTCGGACATCGCAGATACAAAGTTCTCAAGGTAAGTGGCCGCGTCATCAAGAACGGCAAAACCACGTGGCCATGAGGTCACCATGGTCAGTGTGCGCTTGCCTTGCGCGTAAGCTGGTGCTGCAAGCGTGCTTGCCGCCGCAGCGGAGCCGCCCAGAGCTGACGTTTTTAGAAAAGAACGACGATCCATTGATTAGATCCTCCCAATTTGTGTCGCCCGCATGATTCGTATGCGTGGTATTTCGAGTGTCGCCACACTAACCATGGCGCGCGTAATTGGAATACCCATCATTGCGTAGAAATCATGCGAACTGCACGGCAAAATAGCATTCTGAAAAACCGCGACCTCTTGGGGTCACGCCGTGCTACCCAAACCCGCCCTAATCGGCGCTTCGATCAGGATCGCTGCGTTCAGAGGCGATGTGATCCGATACTTGCGGAAGATACGATCCGGCGGCAGGAATCAAATCTTTTATCCTATTCGTGTTTACCGATCACGACGCGACTCTTTGGGAGTGGTTCTCCGCTGAAGTTTGGCCGTTTTGGCCATTCGCGAGCTGAAAGGATACAACCGCGTCAGCCAGGCTTGTCGCTTGCGATTGCAAAGACAGCACGGCAGCCGTCGTTTCCTCGAATGCTGCGGCGTTTTTCTGGGTGGTACGATCAAGCTCTGTCGTTGAATTCGAAATCTCGTCTATTCCGTTCGACGTACGCCGCACTGAGTCAACAATTTCGCGAATTTGCGTGACGACCTCGCGCACCCCGCTGACGATATCTTGCAGCACTTCGCTCGATTCATTTACCCTGTGAACGCCGTGATCTACGTTTTGTTGCGAGGTTTCAACAAGTTGCTCAATATCACTCGCGGCTTCAGAGGAGCGTTGCGCCAGAACACGCACTTCTGAAGCGACAACAGCAAAGCCACGGCCCGACTCGCCCGCGCGGGCTGCCTCTACCCCAGCATTCAAGGCAAGCAAATTGGTTTGGAAGGCTATATCGTTGATGACTTTAAGGATCGCGCCAATGGACTGAGACGAGTTTTGAATCTCGTCCATTGCCTCTTTTGCGCGACCGACAACCTCATCCCCGCGCTGCGCACGCCCCGCGATATCCTCGACCGTTTGCCGCGCAGTATCGGCCGATTGGGTTGCCGATTTCATAGAACCTGACATTGCCTCCAACGCGGCGGCGGTTTCCTCGAGCGTGGCCGCGCTGCGCTCTGTCCGGCGGGCAAGATCCTCTGCCGCGCTTGAAATTTCACGCGAGGACCCGTCAACCGAGGTCGCGGAATGCGAGATTTCTTGAAGCGTCACGGTCAGGCTTTCCGCCGCCTCGTTCATCGCATGTGCAATATCTGCAAACACCCCTTCAAAATTGTCTGGCATACGATGAGAAAGGTCACGGTTTGCGAAACGATTCAGCGCTACACGCACCGCGCTGAGCCCTTCATCAACCGCGATCCCAATCCGGTTCACGCCATCGCATAGCTGCGCATAGACGCCCTCCTTGTCATCCAGCGTCAAACGTCTGGAAAAATCGCCCGAGGCGCAGGCCTCCACCACAGCGGTAAGCTCTTGCACGGTTTTTTGTTCGGTTTGACGGAGCGCCTCTCTGGCGGTCTTTTCTTCTTGGGCACGGCGCGCGGCATTCGCGTTTTCCTCGCGCTCCTTTGCCATGGCCTGCTCATTTGCGGCGGTCTCTCTTGCGGCAGAGATCTTGGCCTCTTCTTCGAATTTCTGACGTGTCTTCAAGGCTTCGGCAAACGAATGCAGAGCCTCAATAAGCACCGAAATTTCCTTGAGCTCACGCTTGCCACGGGTCACCGAGGCATCCGCATTGCCATTGGCAATATGCGTCAATGCGGCATTCACCTGAGCCAGAGGACGAAGCACCAACCTGTTCAAGGTCAGAACGCATCCGGCCAAGCAGATGGCTAGGCTCACGAGAACAAACCAAACGAAGACCACCATGCGCTGGGCGGCACTTTCTTGCTCGGCCCAATGCGCTGCAAGCGCCTCACCAGCGACGCTAGACACCCGCTCCATCGAGCCAAGCGCCGCGTTGGATGCCTCAAAAAACGCTTGAAAGGTCATACCGTAGTCTAGAGGAGCTGCGGTACTCTCTGCCCGCGCGATCGCCTCTAAATCCGCAATCAGCGGCACGTATTCACCAAAATACAGAGCTTCGGCAGCGGAAACTTGCGCTGAAACCGCTGCGGGAAGCCCTTCCAAGCCTTGGATATTGTACGTAAGCCCAGCCCAGGCATTCGCAGCTCTTGCATTGTCGAGCTGTAACTGCCCGATATTCTTTGGTGCTATGGGCGCCTTCTGCGCCACCGCAATTGCAAAATATGTGCGCGCCCGCCCGCCAAATTCGCGCACTTCCCAAGCGCGGAGCTGAACAGCATCAAGAACCGTGCCAAGCGTCGTGCCTGCCTCAAGGCGGCTGCGCAATAGATCGGTTTGATTGCGAAGCGTGACCACTTGCTTCTTAAGCTCGAAGGGGAGCTGTGCCGCGCGCTGCGCATCACGCGCGCCCTTTGGGACGGATACTAGGCGATCAATCTCCGCACGTATGTCGGCGACCCTGCGCAAACTCGCCCTCGTCTTTGCGATATATGTCTCAGCCGTCGGGAAACTCTCAAGCTCTGAGACCAGTGCGATTGCGGCCTGAATATCTTGCGCCGATTGCATGCGCTTTTCGTCGATGATTTGGCGAAAGCTCTGCTGGATTGGATCATCTTGGGCCAAGGCAACCTGAGCGACGCTGCGCTCAAGAGACATGGCAATCGTGGAATCCATGGCTTTCGAAACAGCCTGGCTGACAGTGGCCGCCTCGCGGATGTTGTTAAGCGCGCTCATTTGCTCATAGGCTTTGATCCCGGAAAAGACCGCAAGGAAAAACCCGATGACCGTGAACAAAGAGAGGATCAGCGTCGAAAGTTTCATAGAAGTTTTGCCTGTCAGACGTTTGTTCATAGCTCTAAAGCTGCACGTGATTCGGGCCAGATCATCGCGCAAGGGTAAGAATTTTCTGTAAACCCGCCTTCATATTTGGGGGTGAACGCGCGGTCAGCTAGTCAAAAAGAATGACGCCACGGCCGGCTTTGCCAGAGAGCATATCGCCAATTGCGGTGTTAATCTCTTCAAGCCCATAGCGACGCGCGATCAGTTGATCGATCGGCAGCGCCCCGTCTAGAAATTGCTGTCCATAGGCTTTGAAATCTCGCGTTGTGCAAGCGGAGCCAAAGATCGAGCCGGTCACGTTGATCTCAGAGCGGGTAATCTCGGTCGTTGGCAGATCAATGCTCGCCTCATTCGCATCCAAGCCGACAAAGGTCACTTGACCGCCAGGACGGCAATACGCGATGGCGTCGCGTTGCAGCGCGCGCTTTCCAACGGCTTCAAAGACATGATCCGCGCCATGCCCGGTCAGTGCCCGAATTGCTCCGGCAACATCCTGCGCTGCATTCACAAAGTGCGTGGCTCCTAACGCGCGCGCCTTTTGCTCGGCTGCGGCTGAAGCGTCGATGGCAATGATCTGTTCCGCGCCCGCAAGTTTCGCGCCCATAATGATAGAGAGCCCAACACCCCCGGCGCCAATCACCGCCACGCAGTCGCCGCGCGTGACCTTGGCCCGATTGAGCACGGCACCAACCCCCGTGGTGACAGCGCATCCCAGCAGGGCGGCGATTTCGAACGGGATAGCTTTGTCAATCCGCACGCAGCTTTCTTGCGGCACCACCACGTGGCGCGCCCAGCAGGCCAGCATCGAGAGATGCCGAACCGGCCCACCTGCGTTCGAAAACCGGCATGTGCCATCCATCATCGTCCCATCCCAAAGCGGGGCCTTGTAGGTTTGACACAGGTGCGTTTGATCGTGATCGCAGAAAAAGCAAGCATTGCAATAGGGGATCCAGCTCAGCACAACAGGGTCACCGACTTGGAGATCTTTTACATTCTCGCCCACAGCTGTGATTGTACCTGCGCCCTCATGCCCCAACACAACAGGCAAATCATGACCCGCCTGGCCAGACATAACGTGATAATCCGAATGGCAAACACCCGCCGCGCCCATCCGAAGGCGCACTTCGCCAGCCTTGGGCGCAGCTAGGTCAAGCGTTTCGACCTTAAGCGGCGCACCTACGTTGTACATGACGGCGGCCTGTACCTTCATCGCCTATTTCCTTGTGGCGCGTCAGACACTTCAATAGGCCATAGCAGTGCCCCCGCCTGCCATAGATCAGCACACCGCTGCGTCATTCCAGCGCTTATCCTCGAAAATTCGGCCCTGATAGGCACCGCTGAGCACCCGCGCGCGGGCCGCATCCCAGGACGCTGCCCACGCCGCGGGATCACGTAGCTCCTGGTTCGGGTTGGCGCGGCTACGGGCGACAAAGCCGGGATAGGCGGGTCTGCCGCTCTCCTGCCCAATCGGGTGAAAGCGCATATCCACACTCCAGCGCAGATTTCGCGAGAGATTGGGCAAGGCCCGATGCACATTCATTTTGTGGAAAAGCACCGCCCCGCCCTTTTTGACGGGCAGCGGCGTGCCGCTCCGCCCCGCCATCACCTTGTCCGGCACTTGCGGCTCGCGCGCGATGGCAAGGTTGGAGCAATGCACTTGCGGCCCCTCTCGATGCGAGCCCGCGATGGAGGTCAGACAACCATTCTCAATCGTCGCTTCGGTGATGGCCAGCCAAACGGTCAATTGCACCGTGTCGTCGGTCTCGGGGAAAAGCGCGACGATATCTTGATGCCACGTTGTCGCGCCGACGTTAGAGTGCCTGGCCAACACGCCCTCAAGCTGCTTTTGCGGCGGCTTCATCCGCATCTGCTGTACGGGGCTTGCGTAAATCTCGGGACCGACAAGGCATTCGACCACGTCGAGGATCTTTGGATGGCGCAGCAAATGAAAGGCCGCCGGGCCGCGGTGCATATGGTATGTCTCGGGGTCGATCCCGTCGTTCAAAAGCGGTAAGGACACGTTGAGGAAATGGTGCAGATCGGGAAACTCCCCGATAAGCTGATCATACCGCGCGCCAAAGTCGAGATCCGCATAGGTGCTGGAAACCTTCCCCCGGCGAAAAAGGTCAGAGGCAAGCGCGTCTAGGGCCGCGTCATACTCCTCCTCAATGTCTTTCAGGTCTTCCGGCGGAACGAGCGTGTCGATGGCCAGAAACCCATTCTCTTCGAACGACGCGATTTGCTGCGCAGAAAGTGGCTTGGGATGTACCATGGGGGCAGTCCTTTATATGCAGAGGGTACAGTCAATCTCTGTGATACGATCCAGCGTGCCATTGCGCTCATAAGAAATCAAACCCATTGAATGAAAAGAAGAAGAGGGAATGCGCATGACACGAGATCAAACAGCCGCCTATGTTCGAATGTATTTTGAACGCCTGACCGCCTCGGCGATAGATGAAATTATCGAGATGTTTGACGCGCACGGTGAGGTGACCTCTCCCTATCTCGGTAGGATGCGCGCGTCTGAGTTCTTTGCCAAGCTGGGCCAAGCGTCGCAGCAAAATAAGCTGACGGTCTTTGATGTGCTGATTGGTGAGGATGGCCGCTCGGCTGCGGCGCATTTTGAATATGACTGGACCCTTGCCAGCGGCGATCGGATCGTTTTCCAAGGTGTCGATTACTTCAAGTTCAGCGCAGAGGGGAAATTTGCATCCATGTCGATCTTCTATGACACCTATCCGACGCGCCAGGATGTCGGCGACAAGTACGCCTAGCCGCCCATGACGGTGCTGATCGCAGGCGGAGGGATTGCGGGCCTCGCTATGGGCCTGACGCTGCATCAGATTGGCGTGCCCTTCCACATATTCGAAACCGTGCGCATGCCCAAGCCGCTTGGGGTTGGGATCAACTTGCAGCCGCCAGCGGTGCGCGAGCTGTTCGAGCTTGGGTTAGAGGATGTGCTCGAGAGCGTTGGTGTGCAAACCAGAGATTATGGCTTTTACACAAGAACGGGCGTCGAGATCTGGACCGAGCCGCGCGGGCGCCATGCGGGCTATAACTGGCCGCAATATTCTGTGCATCGCGGCCAATTGCAAATGGCCCTGCTCCGCACTCTGATCGAACGATGTGGCTCTGGCTGTATCACTTTCGGCGCGCGTGTGTGTGGCTATGAAAACGCGCAAATGCAGGTCACTGCGCTGGTAGAGACGCAGAGCGGCGCGGTTAGGGCGATGGGGGGTCTCTTGATTGGCGCAGATGGCATCCATTCATCCGTTCGCGCTCAAATGTATCCCAGCGAAGGGGCGCCGGTCTGGGGCGGCGCGATCATGTGGCGCGGGACATCCCTTGCGCAGCCCTTTTTGTCCGGCCAATCGATGATCCTGGCGGGGAATGATCATATCCGCTTTGTGTCCTATCCGATCACGGGTCTCGACCCGGAAACGGGCCAAGCAATGATCAACTGGATTGCCGAGCGCCGGGTTGATCCAAGGACCGCTCTGGAGAAGGAGGATTGGAACAGACAGGTCAGCGCAGACCGTTTCGCTGGTCATTTTAAGGAATGGAATTTTGGCTGGATCGACATCCCGTCTTTGATCAACGGGGCCGTTTCGGTCTTTGAATACCCGATGGTAGATCGCGCGCCCGTTGACAGCTGGACCGATGGCCGCGCCGTTTTGATCGGCGATGCGGCCCATGCCACCTATCCGGTCGGCTCAAGCGGGGCGAGCCAGGCGATACTGGATGCGCGCATCCTTGGGGCGCAGATACGCGCGCTAGGGGCCACTCCCGAGGCGGCGCAAACCTACGCGGCGCATGTGCGCCCAAAAGCCAATCGCGTTACACTTGCAAACCGGAGCGGCGGCGGCCCCGATGCCATCATGCAACTGGCCGAGGACCGCTGCCAGGGCGACTTTGGCGTATTGGATAAACTGCTGCCCAAGACGGAACGGGCTGCGCACGCCGCAAGGTTCAAGCGCCTAGCAGGTATCAGTGTGGAAGAGACCAACGATCAGCCCTCGTTCATTTAGAGCTTGTTTGTTCAATCGTAAAAATGGCAAAAAACACGCTTGAGAGTGCAACCAACCAGGGTCTGATGAACGTGGTATCAAAAACCTGATCTAAGCTCGGCTTTCACCACTGGCTTTCGCATTTCCACCAACGCTCTGGCGACTGCGTATAAGGCAGGTAGAGCGGATGACGCGGATGGCCCGCTTTGCTGAGTCCCAGATGAAAGAGCGCTTGGCCCGTCTCGCGCAGCAAGAGTTCAACGGCCCCGCCGCGTTCCATAAACGCTCCATGCGTGCCCCAGGCGGCGATGACATCTTGCGCCCAATGGGCCGCTTCGATGATCGCCGCGTCATTGGCGGGGCCAATCGGATCTTGGGCCGCGCGCATTGCTTTTGGATCCGTATCCCGCCAGGCAAAAATATTTGTGACGCAAAAGCTCCCATAGCCCAAGGTCCGCGCGCGGCGCTCGCAGCGTTCAACGGTTGGATCATTTTGAACTTCCGTCGCGGTTGATGGGTTGAGCATGACAAAGTTTACACGCCTACCATCAGGATCCCAACGGCGCGTTAAGCTATAGCGATAGCGCTCGCAGGGCGAATATTTCGCGACAGAGGGGGCATCACCCTTCACATGCGTGCGTATGATAAGCTCGGTCACAGGTTGAAAACCCGCTCAGGATGCAGCGCGCCTGCTTTGTAGCGACCCACCGCAAGCGCTTGACCTTGGTAAGAGGCCCAAGCCTTCGCGCCATAGGCAACATCAGCGCTCAGCACCTGCCCTGGATTACCGTTGCGAAGACGCGCTGCACCCTCTTGCGTGACAGATAGCTCGGGCAGATCGGCGAGCCCTTCCTCAAGCGGGCGCAACCAAGCATCAAGCGCAGGATCCTGCGCGAGCGCTTCGATCTCATCCAGGCTTATCGCGCCCTTGGTTTCAAATGGACCCGACCAAATACGCCTTAGATCTGTGACATGGCCGTAGCAGCCCAGCTTTTGACCCAAATCACGCGCGATGGCCCGCACGTAGCCCCCCTTACCGCAGACCATCTCAAACACCGCGTGATCTGCATCCGGGCGGTCAATCAGCAAAAGCTCCTCTACCCAAAGCGGCCGCGCGGCAAGTTCGAGTTCCGCACCTTCCCGCGCGCGTTTATAGGCCCGCTCCCCATCCACTTTAACGGCGGAGAAACGGGGCGGCACCTGCTCAATATCGCCAACAAACGCGCCGAGCGCCTGTTTGATTGCGTCGTCGGTTGGCCTGGTGTCCGACTGCGCGATGACCTCACCTTCGCGGTCATCGGTGTTGGTCGCTTGGCCCAGGCGCACGGTGAATTTATACGCCTTTAAAGCTTCGGTGATATAGGGGATCGTCTTCGTCGCCTCACCCAGTGCGATGGCCAGCACCCCCGTCGCCTCGGGGTCAAG
>CAYWNJ010000003.1:0-22615 GCA_964459535.1 uncultured Rhodobacterales bacterium | reverse complement strand
TTTGGCAAGGTCGTCGGTCTGAGCCCGGCATTTTACGAGCGGATCATGACCGGCGAAATCCTAAGCCGCATTACCACCGACACGACCTTGATTTTGTCCGTCGTCGGCTCGTCCGCGTCCATCGCGCTGCGCAATCTTTTGATGTTTGTAGGCGGGCTGGTGCTGATGATGCTGACCTCGCCCAAGTTAACGGGGCTGGTTTTGCTGATCGTCCCCGCCGTGCTGATCCCCATCTTAGTGCTTGGCAGGCGCGTGCGCGCTGTGTCAAAGCGTAACCAAGACTGGATCGCCACAAGCTCGGGCAATGCCGCCGAGGCGTTGGGGGCCGTTCAAACGGTGCAAGCCTTTACCTATGAACCCGTCAGCCGGGCCGAGTTTGACCGGGTGACGGAGGCAAGCTTTCAAAGCGCGAAAGAGCGTATTTTCTTGCGTGCGACAATGACTGCGATTGTGATCTTCCTGATCTTTTCCGGCATTGTTGGGGTGCTTTGGATCGGCGCCACTGACATGCGCAGCGGCGTGATGAGTCCGGGCACGCTGGTGCAGTTTGTCATCTATGCTGTGATCGTTGCGGGCGCTGTTGCCGCGCTCTCGGAGATCTGGGGGGAGCTGCAGCGTGCCGCCGGGGCGACCGAGCGCTTGGTGGAATTGCTGAGCGCTATTGATACGGTCCAAGACCCTCAAGCGCCCACGCAGTTACCACAATCCGTGACTGGTCAAATCTCCTTTGAGAATGTCGCGTTTACATATCCCACCCGCCCCGACGCGCCAGCTCTGGACAGTATCACGCTACGCATAGAACCGGGCGAGACGGTCGCCTTTGTTGGCCCCTCAGGCGCGGGTAAATCGACGCTCTTTCAACTACTGCTGCGGTTTTATGATCCGCAATCAGGCCATATCACGATTGAGGGCCTCGACATCCGCACCCTTACGCGGCGGGAGTTTCGGCGACATATCGCGCTGGTGCCACAAGATCCGGTGATCTTTGCCGCCTCTGCGCGGGACAATATCCGGTTTGGTCGACCCGAGGCAACGGATGCCGAGGTAGAGGCCGCCGCTGAGGCCGCCGCAGCGCATGCGTTCATCTCGGCCCTGCCGGGCGGCTACGACACCTATTTGGGCGAGCGGGGCGTGATGCTGTCTGGGGGGCAAAAACAACGCGTGGCCATCGCCCGCGCGATTTTGCGGCAGACGCCGATCCTTTTGCTGGACGAGGCGACAAGCGCGCTGGACGCCGAAAGCGAGCGCGCCGTTCAGGCCGCGATAGACAAGCTGAGCGCAGATCGCACGACGCTGATTGTCGCGCATCGCTTGGCGACCGTGAAAAAGGCAGATCGGATTGTCGTTCTGGATAAGGGGCGCATCTTGGCGCAGGGCTCTCACGCGGAACTCGTTGCCGAAGATGGGCTTTATGCACGGCTCGCGCGCCTGCAATTCACCGATGGGCTGGCCGCAGAATAGCGCGATGCCGCTTTTGCTTGCGCATTGCGGCAATTAGCCCCATTTTAGCGCATAAATGTAAGATAAGTGCCCAATAAAACTGGGCACCCAAGGGAGGGCCATCATGGGCTATACGGGATTGGCGGATCGCGCCGAGATTATGAATGAAATGCCGTGGGAAAAGCGTGATGTCCCCGTCACGCTTTGGGGGCAGATTTCTGAAACCGCCGGCAAGTTTCCGAACCACAATGCGATGAGCTATCAGATCTTCTCGGGCCCGAAGGACAAGGCGGAAACCCTGACCTGGTCCGAGCTTCAGGGCAAAGTTGCGCAGGCGGCCAATCTATTCCGCAGTCTTGGGGTCGGCCCGAACGACGTGGTGGCCTATGTTCTGCCCAATTGTAACGAGGCGTTGATCAGCTTTCTTGCTGGGCCCGTCGCAGGCATCGTAAACCCGATCAACCCGCTTTTGGACCCCGAGCAGATCGCTTCGATCCTGCGCGAGACCGGGGCGAAGGTTGTCGTGACGCTGCGGGCATTCCCCAAGACCGACGTGGCCGACAAAGTGGCCGAGGCGGTATCGCTGGCCCCTGGGGTCAAAACCGTGTTGGAGGTGGACCTTAACCGCTATGTCACGCCGCCCAAAAGCTGGATCGTCAATTTGATCCGTCCGAAGGGCAAGAAGGCGGCGAATGCCACGTATAAGAACTTTAACGAGGAGATGGCCAAGCAGCCGACCACGCTCGCGTTTGAAGATGTTCAAGAGGACCGGGTGGCGTGCTACTTCCACACTGGCGGCACGACGGGTATGCCCAAGGTGGCGCAGCACAAATACTCGGGCATGATCTATAATGGCTGGGTTGGCCAAAAGATCCTGCTCACCGAAGAAGATAACCTTTTGTGCCCGCTTCCGCTGTTCCATGTGATGGCTTGCCAGGTGATCGTGATGGGAGCGGTGGCCTCGGGCGCGCATGTGATCTTTCCCACGCCGCAGGGCTATCGCGGGGATGGCGTCTTTGACAACATCTGGAAGTTGACCGAGCGGTGGAAAGTGACCTTTATCGTTTCGGTCCCAACCGCTTTGGCCGCGATGATGCAGCGCCCGATTGATGCGGACATCTCGACGGTTAAAACGACATTCTCGGGCTCGGCCCCGCTGCCGCTGGAGCTTTTCAAGAAATATGAAAGCGCGACCGGCGTCAGCATTGTCGAAGGCTATGGCATGACCGAGGCAACTTGCCTGGTCTCGGGCAACCCGGTTGACGGTGAAAAGAAGGTCGGCTCGATTGGCATTCCCTTCCCCTATTGCGATGTGAAGATTGTCAAGCAGGCCGATGGTGCATCTGTCGAATGCGCGGTGGATGAGATTGGCGAGATTTGCGTCTCGAACCCTGGCGTCTTTCCGGGCAATACCTATACCGAGGTCGAGAAGAACAAGGATCTCTACTACGCGGAGAGCTATCTGCGCACGGGGGATCTCGGGCGTGTCGATGCGGATGGGTATCTTTGGATTACGGGCCGTGCCAAAGACCTGATTATCCGGGGCGGCCACAATATCGACCCGGCTGAGATTGAAGAGGCGTTGACTGGCCACCCGGCGGTCGCCTTTGCGGGCGCGATTGGCCAGCCCGACAAACATGCGGGCGAATTGCCTTGCGCCTATGTTGAATTGGTCGATGGCGGCAGCGCGACCCCCGAAGAGCTGATGGAATACTGTCAGAGCCATGTGCATGAGCGCGCGGCCCAGCCCAAGCATGTCACCATTCTACCAGAGCTTCCCAAAACCGCTGTGGGCAAGGTCTTTAAGCCGGATCTGCGCAAAGACGCGATCACGCGCATCTTTAACGGTGTCTTTGAAGAGGCGGGCTGCGCCGCGCGTGTCACCTCTGTGATTGATGATAAAAAGCGGGGGCTTGTCGCTCAGATCGCAGCCAATGGCGCAAGCGAGGCCGAGATTCAGGGCCATATCGGGGAGTTCATCCCGAAATGGGATCTTACCGCGCAGGCCATGGCGGCGGAATAAACGGGTTTCCCGATCCCTTGATAGTTGCGGGCGGGCTTGCTTGCCTGCAACGGGGATCGGTTTCCCCGCCCCGCCAGCGAGGGGCCTATTCAATCTTTGACAACCAAGCTGTCCGGGCAGCGCAAGAGGGGTGAAATGAGCCGCAAACCAAATATCGTTGTGATCATGGCCGATCAATTGGCGCCGCACTTCACCGGCGCTTACGGGCACAAAGTTGCAAAGACGCCGCATATTGATGCGCTGGCGGCGCGAGGAATGCGCTTTGATGCGGCCTATTGCAACTCACCGCTCTGCGCGCCATCCCGCTTTGCCTTTATGTCCGGGCAGCTGATTAGCCGGATCGCGGCCTATGACAATGCGGCCGAGTTCCGGGCTTCCGTACCCACCTTCGCGCATTACCTTAAGGCGCTGGGTTATCGCACATGTCTGTCGGGCAAGATGCATTTTGTTGGGCCCGACCAAAAGCATGGCTTTCAGGACCGGGTGACGACCGACATTTACCCCTCTGATTTTGCCTGGACCCCGGACTGGGAGGCCGCAGATGAGCGGATCGACAAGTGGTATCACAACATGCAAACGGTCAAGGAAAGCGGTATGGCGGTCGCCACCTTCCAAACCGACTATGATGACGAGGTTGAGTTTGCCGCCCGCCGCTGGCTGATCGACCAAGGCCGGGCGCGCGGCGCGGGCGCGGACAACCCCTTCTGTCTTGTCGCCAGCTTTATTCACCCGCATGACCCCTATGTGGCCAAGCCAGAATGGTGGGATCTTTATTCGGATGACGAGATTGACCTGCCCGAACTCACCCTCACGCCGGAAGAGCAAGATCCCTTCTCGCGCCGGGTGATGGATGGGATCGAGGCGTCCTATACCCCCCTTAGCCGCGAAGAGGTGATCCGCGCCCGCCGCGCCTATCTGGCCAATGTCAGCTATTTTGACAGCAAGGTTGGAGCGATGGTCAAAGCGCTGGAAGATATTGGGGAACTTGACAACACCATTGTGATCGTCACCGCCGATCATGGCGATATGCTGGGCGAGCGCGGGCTGTGGTATAAGATGAACTTCTTCGAGCATTCCGCCCGCGTGCCGCTCATCTTTGCCGGGCCGGGGGTGGCGCAAGGCCAGGCCCGTAACGCGTGTTCACTGATCGACCTGCTCCCGACATTTCTTGAAATCGGCGGCGGCGGCCCCGAGATGCTGGGCGAGCCTATTGACGGGCGCTCTCTTATGCCGCTGGCGCGGGGAGAGGCGGACCCATGCGACGCGGCGATTGGTGAATATTGTGCCGAGATGACCTCTGCCCCCGTCTTTATGATCCGGCGCGGTCCGCTCAAATATATTCATTGCGACGTTGATCCACCGCAGCTTTATGACTTGGCGCAAGATCCGATGGAGCGCGAAAACCGCGCGCAAGATCCCGCATATGCCCAGGCCGCGGCAGATTTTGCCGCCGAAGTCGCGGCGCGCTGGGATAGCGCAACGCTGCGCGAAAACGTGATCCGCACGCAAAAATCCCGCCGCGCGCTGCATGCCGCGATGGAGGCAGGGGCTGGAGAGCATTGGGACTATAACCCACCCCGCGATGCCTCGAATGAATATGTGCGCAACCATATGGATTGGACGGTAGCGGCGGCGCATTACCGCTTCCCGCCACTAGACGAGACTACCCAATAGGCGCAGCGGGCGGATTGAACAAAGCGGAGACGAAAGAACGCCAGCACCAAATTCAAAGGAGGACACGATGAATGAACCTTTTGAAGAAATGTTAACCGGCGGGCATCCGAACTCGCTGGGCCGGACCGTCGAAGTGGTTGAAACCGTGCTTTCGGATGAGGCGCGAATGGAAGAGCTCTTTGACTGCTATCAAAGCGAGGATGAGGTTGTGCGGCTGCGCGTCTCAAATGCGCTGCGCCGGGTACAGGCCGAGCGGGGGGACCTGCTCTTGCCATTCATTGACCGTTTGATCTCTAAGATTTCAAATCTTGACCAGGCTTCGGCGCAATGGACTCTGCCCAAGCTCTTTGAGGGGGCCGAAGCAGAGATGAACGCAGCGCAGCGGGTCCAAGCGCTGCATATCGTCAAGCGGAACCTGGCAGAGCATCAGGACTGGATCGTGCTGAACAACTCGATTGAGTATCTCACGCGCTTGGCGCATGAGAATACTAGCCTTTGCGATTGGCTGCGCCCGCACCTTGAGCGCCTATCATCTGACCCGCGCAAGTCCGTTGCAAAGCGTGCAACGAAAGCTCTGTCATCCTTGGGGCTTACTGCCTGAGGTGTCAGATTAATGGGTCCCGACCCTAAGGCGTCTTGCGCCGAACATATTTCCTAACAACCAAATTTTGATCCCGTATCCGCTTAGCCCCGTTTTGCCTAAGGCAAACCAACGGTTTGACGGGCGGCTTGAGTATAGCGGTACGGTTGTGGCACACAATTAGCTCTCTTTGACTATCGGTTTAAGTTTGAACGCTTGAGCGCGTCGGATAGCCCTTGTTCAGACCTCTAACCGGTCTATGGTGGCGCGCATCCTATTTTGGCTTCATGGGGCACCGCGTGCAAAACAATCCCAATATCACGCTTGTGACATCAGACGCGGCAATCGCGACCCAAACGCATGGTGGACGGGCAAAATGCCTTCAGCGGCTGGTCAGACTGGATCTGCCGGTTCCGGTTACCGTCGCTCTTAGCTTTGATGCCGTGCATGAGATTGCAGGCGGTGCGCTGCCCGATCTCGCCACTATCTTGTCCCAGTTCCCAAGCGATGCGCTGCTCTGCGTGCGCCCGTCATCGGAGGACCCCGATTGGGGAGGCCCCGGGGCGGTGCTTAACATTGGCGTAAACAGCGCGCGCCATGCAGCGCTCAGCGCGCAGATTGGCGCCCGGGCTGCGACCCAAATCTATAGCCGCTTTGTGCAATCCTATGCCGTTGGGGTTGCCCGGCTCGACCCGGACGCATTCGAAGGGGTGGCGGGGTCCGATGAGGCAGCGCTCAACGATTGTCTGCGCGCCTACGAAGCCGAAGCCGAAGAGCCCTTCCCCGAGGATATGGAAACCCAGCTTGGCGGTGTGCTCCGCTCAATGGCGCGCGCCTGGGAGGGGACATCGGCGCGCTTGCTGCGAATGGCCAAAGGCGCGCCTGCGGATGCTGGTCTGGGGCTCGTTATTCAGCAGATGGCGCTGGGAGTTGGAGAGCGAGGCGAAAACGGCGCGGGTGTGCTGCAATTGGTCAATCCCGATACGGGCCGTGCGCAGATCACCGGGCGGTATCTTCGGCAGAGCCAGGGCCGCGATGCGCTGAGCGGCTCAGCCAAGGCCATCTACCTAACCAAAGATCCACGCGGACCCTCGCTTGAGGACAGCCAACCCGCGCTCTTTGCCGAGCTTGTTGCCAATGCCCAGCTCATGCGCACGCGCCTGTGCGAAGAAATGCAGGTGGAATTCACCATCGAGAGTGATCGTCTGAGCATTCTTGACGGTGTGCGCGTCGCGCGCAGTCCGCGCGCAGCGGTTCGCATCGCCGTTGAGCTGGCACGCGACAAGATAATCCCGCGCGAAGAGGCGATTACGCGGATCGAACCCCGCGCTCTAAGCGCTTTGCTGCACCGCCAGATCGCGCCGGACGCGCATCGAGATGTGCTTGGCACCGGCATTGCCGCCAGCCCCGGTGCCGCGACAGGCAGGATCGTGTTCTCCGCCACCGAGGCGCAGGCCAGCGCCTCTCGGGGCGAGCCGTGCATTTTGGTGCGCCGGGAAACCGCGCCCGAAGACGTGCGGGGCATGCACGCCGCCCATGGGGTTTTGACAGAACGCGGCGGTATCACCAGCCATGCGGCTGTGATCGGGCGGGGGATTGGGCTGCCCTGTGTCGTTGGCGTTGGCGATATGCAATTTGAGCTTGGGAAACGGCAAATTCTTTGCGCGGATGGGCGGGTGCTGAACGCGGGCGATGTGATTACAATTGACGGCTCGTCCGGGCAAGTTTTGCTCGGTGCGCCGGAGACGGAAGAAGCTGCGCTTGATGATGCATTTCAGGACTTGATGGAATGGGCCGACGCGGCGCGGGATATCGACATTCGGGCGAATGCCGACACGCCAGCCGATGCGCGCGTGGCCCGGACGTTTAACGCTCAGGGGATCGGGCTTTGCCGGACCGAACACATGTTCTTTGACCCCGGCCGCCTAACTGTCATGCGCGAGATGATCTTTGCTGAGAATGCAGAGGGGCGACGCGCCGCGCTTGAGCGGTTGCTCCCGATGCAGCGCGCAGACTTCACTCAGCTTTTCCGCATTATGCAGGGTCAGCCTGTCTGCATTCGCCTATTTGATCCGCCGCTGCATGAGTTTTTACCTACCGGAAAGGCGGGCCAGCGCGAGCTGGCCGAGGCGCTTGATCTGCCGCAGACAGAGGTGATGCGCCGGATTGAGACGATGATGGAATATAACCCGATGCTCGGTTTGCGCGGCGTGCGCCTGGGCGTAACGGTGCCAGAGATTTACGAAATGCAGGCCCGCGCCATCTTTGAAGCAACGATTGAGGCCAGCACCGACGGTGCAGCGATTGTGCCCGAGGTCATGGTTCCGCTTGTCTCGGCCAAGCGCGAGGTCGAGTTGGTGCGCGCGAGCATTGATGCCGTGGCCGCCGCCGTCCGGGCCGAGCGCGACGTTGCCTTTGACTATCGGCTGGGCGTGATGGTTGAAACGCCGCGGGCCGCGCTGCGGGCGGGTGAAATCGCGGATCACTGTGCGTTTCTCTCATTCGGCACAAATGACCTAACCCAGATGACCTATGGGCTCAGCCGTGATGATGCAGGGCGTTTCATGTCCGACTATGTGCGCCAAGAGGTCTTTGTCGAAGATCCGTTTCACGTGCTTGATACCGAAGGTGTTGGCGAGTTGCTCAGCATCGGGGTCGAGCGGGGGCGCGCGGCCCATCCTGGGCTAACGGTGTCTGTTTGCGGTGAGCACGGGGGTAATCCCGAGTCGATTGCGTTCTGCCGACAGGCTGAAATGGATTATGTCAGCTGCTCTCCCTTCCGCGTCCCTGTTGCCCGCTTGGCAGCGGCGCAATTGGCTATCGCTCAGAATGTTGGGGCGCCCGCTTAGGACATCCACCTTAAACCTGAAGCCCCCACAGCCATTCTGATAGCGCCATTCCGAGGGGAGGCGCAATCGCGCCGCCCGTCAAACCGTAGGTTTGCCTCCGGCAAAACGGGGCGGAAAGGCGCGGCGCAACAGTGCCTGTTGCGCGGGCGAGAATTTCGAAGCGAGAGTTCTCAGGTTTAAAGTCGGAGGCTTTAGGCGGGATCTGAGCAAAGAGATATCTGCGCCCTCTCACCAAACCGAAGAGGGCGCAGACAAGGTTTAAGCGCTTAGCGCTCAGCGACGACAGTCCAGCTGCCGCCTTCGATTTTGGAGATATAGGTGATCTCCGAGCCTTGGTGATCCGCGCCAAAGTTGATCGGAGAGCCACCAATCACGTCGTTATAGTCGAGCCCTTCGACCGCCGCGATAAAGCTCTCGGTTGTCAGATCCCGGCCCGCCGCTTCGAGCGCCCGAACAAAGGCCTCGGCGCCGATACGGCCCAAAAGCGCGCCAGAGCTTGGCAGCGCCTCGCCCGTCGCTTCGGAGTAAGACTTGATCCAAGCCGCGATCTCCGGGGTCGCCGCACGCTCTTCAATGTCTTTCCAGCCCGCCGCGACAAAGAAGCCTTCGGTCACGCCGCCCGGCACTTTGGCCACAGCAGTATGGAAGGCAGCCGAGGAGCCCATGAACTTCACCTCGTTCCAGCCCAGTTTTTTCGCGGTCGCAACCACGGTGATAGTCCCGCGGACCGACAGCGCGGTTGGGATCAAATCACAGCCTGCGGCCTTGAGCTTGGTAAGCGCGCCGACATAGTCGGTCTCATCCGGCTTGTGCGTGGTCTCGGCGGCATAGGTCATGCCCAGCGCTTCGGCCTCATCCTTAGCAGCCTGCTGGATCTCTTTGCCAAAGTCGGACGGGATGTACATGGGGCAGACGGTTGTCGAGCCCTCATCCTTGTTCATATAGCGCACGCCCTGGCGGATGCTGTCATAATAAGACGCGTAGCTGGCGAATTTCAGATCAATCGGCTCTTCCAGCATCTGACGCGCGCCGGATAGCGGGTTGAAATTCGGGATGTTCTTGGCCTCTTGCAGCTTGAACGCAGCCAAGTTGTGCGGTGTGCCAAGCGAGCCGAACATGACAAAGATCTTGTCCCGGTTGATCAGCTTGTTCGCCGCCTGCACCGCGCGCGGAACCTGATAGCTGGTGTCCTCGACAATCAGCTTGATGGTCCGGCCATGCACGCCGCCATCCGCATTGATCTTGTCGAAATAAAGCTGCGCCGCTTTGACCGCAGGGGCGCCGAAGGCCGAGAATGGGCCGGACAGATCCGTGTGGCTGCCGATCACGACTTCGGTATCGGTCACGCCTTGCGTGGCAAGCGCGGGCATCGCTGACAGGGTCAACGCAGCCAGGGCGGTTGTGAGTTTCTTCATTTGGTCCTCTCCTCCTTGGATGGGGGCTGCGTTAGGCAGCGTACATATCGTCAATCAGCGCTTTGTGCTTTTGTTCCACAAAGCTGCGCTTGAGCTTCATGGTTGGCGTTAGCTCGTCATCCTCGGCGGTTAGTAGAATGTCAATGAGACGAAAATCCTTGATTTGCTCAACCCGTGCAAAGTCTTTGTTCACCGCGTTGACGACACCGCGCACCAGCTCTTGCACTTCCTTAGCCGCGCAGAGCGAGGCGAAATCCGAGAACGGAACCGCGAGGTCTTGGGCAAATTTCTCGACATTCTCTTGGTCGATCATAACCAGGCAAGTGAGGTATTTGCGCCGGTCCCCAATCACAACCGCGTCCGAGACATAGGGCGAGAATTTAAGCTTGCTCTCAATCTCTGCCGGGGTGATGTTTTTGCCGCCTTGAGTGATGATGATGTCCTTGAGGCGGCCCGTGATCGTCACACTGCCATCATTGCCAACGCGACCAACATCACCCGTATGGAGCCACCCATCGCGGAGCGTTTCGGCGGTCTTATCAGGCTTTTTCCAATAGCCTTTAAAGATGTGCTGCCCGCGCAGCAGGATCTCGCCATCCTCGGCGATCTTAATCTCGGTGCCCGGCACGGGCATGCCAACCGAGCCTAGGAAATTCTCCCCCCGCCGGTTAAAGGTCGCGATCCCCGCCGTCTCGGTCGCGCCGTAGCCTTCGTAAAGTGGCACGCCAATCGCGTGGAACCAACGCAGCAAATCGGGCGAGATGGGGGCCGCGCCGCTTCCCCCGCGCCGCATCCGATCCATGCCCAGCATCCGGCGCAGATTGCGCAACACCAAAAGGTTCCAAAGCTGAAGTTGCAGGCGCAGACCCATCGGCACGGTCTTGCCGCCCTCTTCGAGCGTCAGGCGTTTCGAGCCTGCCGCGACCGCGCGATCCAGCGCCCAGCGGCCAATCCCGGTCGCCTCGCTCCGCAGGATCTGCACGCGCGAATACATTTTCTCCCAAGCCCGCGGGACAGCGACAAAGGTATGCGGGCTAACCTCTTGCAGGTTTTCAAAGACGGTCTCGGCGCTTTCAGAGAAATTGATCGTAATGCTGCGGCTCAGCTGGACATAGGTCGAGACGACACGCTCAAGGATATGGCAGAGGGGGAGAAAGCAGAGTTGCTCATCCTCCGAATCCACTTCAAGCACGGGCAAGGCCGCCACCATCTGAAAGATCATATTGCCATGGCTTAGCATTGCGCCTTTGGGCGGGCCGGTGGTGCCAGAGGTGTAGATGAGCATGGCAATGTCATCTTGCTCTGCCGCGTCAATCTCGGCGTCAAAGACATCCGGCTCGCGCTCTGCCGCGTCTTTGCCTAGTGCGATCAGATCGTCAAAAAAGATCACCTTTGGGTCCGAGAACTCGCGCAGCCCGTCGCGGTCCAGAACGATCACCTTCTCCAGGCTTGGCATCTCGTCCCGCGCTTCAAGCCATTTATCCAACTGCTCATCATTCTCGAGAAAGAGAAACCGGCTTTGGCTGTCATTCACCAGATAGGAAAGCTGCGAGGCGCTGTCGGTGGTGTAAACGCCGCTGGTGATACCGCCCATGCAGACCACGGCCATATCGACATAGAGCCACTCCTTGCGGTCTTCGGACAGGATCGAGACAACCTCTCCGCGCCCCAGCCCGAGTGCGCGCAGCCCCATCCCAACCCAGCGCGCATGGGCCCAATACTGCGCCCAGTCATAGGCGCGCCAAATCCCCAGATCCTTCTCGCGATGCGCGGTGCGGTTTGGATGCTCTTGGGCGCGTTTGCGAAAGAGCGTGCCAATGGTGGTGCAGCCCTCAAAGCTTAGAACTGCGTCGAAACCAGATGCCCCGTCAGCCATTTTCAACCCTCCTGCGCAAGATCAGCGCCATGTCTTGCGTCGCTTCCAACGCTTTTGCCCGCGCTGGGTTTCGCCCGTTACGCCAAGGTAGAACTCTTGAATATCCTCCGAGGCCCGTAGCTCTGCCGCCGCGCCGGCCATCACAATGCGCCCAATCTCCAGCACATAGCCGTAATCCGCGACATCCAAGGCGACATTTGCATTTTGCTCCACCAGCATCATGGTCACGCCGGTCTCGCTGTTCAGGCGGCGGATGATGGCAAAGATCTCTTTGATCAGGATCGGAGAGAGGCCGAGGCTTGGCTCGTCCAGCAACATCACACGCGGCTTGGCCATCAGCCCACGGCCAATCGCCAGCATTTGCTGCTGCCCGCCCGAAAGCGTGCCTGCCTGTTGCGCGCGCCGCTCGGCCAGGATGGGAAAATAGTCAAAGACCATCTCCATATCCTTGCGAATACCCGCCGCATCACTGCGGGTATAAGCGCCCATACCTAGGTTTTCCTCGACACTGAGAAAGGGAAAAACCTCGCGCCCCTCGGGCACATGCGCGACGCCTGCGCGCACGATCCGGTCCGGGTCGCGCTTTTGAATCGGGGTGCCGTCCAGCAAAACCTCGCCCTTTTCCGGGTCCATCACGCCAGACACGGTCTTGAGCAAGGTCGATTTGCCCGCGCCATTCGCCCCGAGGATCGAGACGATCTGCCCTTCCTCAACCCGCAAGGAAACGCCGCGCAGGGCCATAATCGGGCCATAGAAGGTCTCAAGATTGTTGATTTCCAGAACAGGGCGGCTCATGCCTCCTCCTCCAGGCCAAGATAGGCGGCGATCACGTCTGGGTGGTTTTGTACTTCGGCGGACGTGCCCATCGCCAGCGGTCTGCCATCGGCAATCGCAAGCACCCGGTCCGAAACTTGGGTGACCAGGCTCATATCGTGCTCGACCATCAGGATCGTGATGCCAAGGTCCTTTTTCATATCTTCAATCCAAAAGGCCATGTCTTGGGTCTCTTCCACCGACAGGCCCGAGGCGGGCTCGTCCAGCAGCAGCAAGCGCGGCTCAGAGGCCAGGCCGCGCGCGATCTCGACCACTTTGCGCACGCCATAGGGCAACCCGGCGATCAGCTTGTCGCGATAGGATTGCAGGTCAAGAAAGTCGATCACCTGCTCGGCCTTTTCGCGCATGCGCAGCTCATCCCGCCGCGTGTCCGGCAGGAAAAAGACGTTCGACAGCCAATGCGTGCCGCGCCGCGCGTGCTGCCCCACCAACAGGTTATGCATAACGGTTGAATGCTCAAAAAGCTCGATATTTTGAAAGGTCCGAGCGATCCCAAGCGGGGCAATCTGATCCGGGCGCATCGCGGTGATGTCCTGCCCATCGAAATGGATGGACCCCGACGAGGGCTGATAGAACCGGCTGATCATGTTAAAGATCGTCGATTTCCCTGCGCCGTTTGGCCCGACGATGGTAAAGACCTCGCCCGGTGTGACGTCAAAGCTGATGCCATCAACAGCTTTGACCCCGCCAAAGGAGATCGACAGGTCCGAGACGGAAAGCAGGCTCATTTCATGCGCTCCGTCTTGAGATAGGATTTTTGCCGCCGGAACATATCCTTGCGCGCGAGGGGGAAAAGCTCGAACCAAATGCGGGTTTTGACCCAGCGGCCATAGATGCCGAGCGGCTCATAGATGATAAACGCAACGATGATCAGCGCGAATGTCGCTGTCTCAATGCCAGGGATGGTCGAATTGCCGCCGCCCGTTACCTCTGTGATCCATTGCCGGATTGAGGCGATCACGACCGGCAGCAAGCCAATAACAATGGCACCAAAATAGGCCCCGTGGATCGAGCCTAGCCCGCCCACCGTGACCATCAGCAACAGTTGGATAGAGAGCAAAATCAGGAAGGCCTCATAGTTAAAGGCCGTCAGGTAATGCGCCAGCAGCGCGCCGGATAATCCGGTCGCAAAGCAGGAAAGGCCGAAAGAGAGCGTCTTCATCCGCGCAACATTGATCCCCATCGCGCGGGCCGAAACCTCGCTGTCCCGGATTGCGGTAAAAGCCCGGCCCGTCGGGGAGCGCAGAACATTCTTATAGCCGACCGTCACGATGATCACGACGATGAGGCACAGCCAATAAAAGCGGTCCGCGGTGCCATACCGATCTATCTCAAGCCCCAAAAGGCTGACGCTATTGACAAACACCCCTTCGACCCCGCCGGTCCAAGGGTGCAGCAAGATGATGATATCTTCGGTCATAATCGCAAAGGCGAGGGTCGCGATGGCCAGGTAAATCCCACTCATCTTGATCGCTGGGATTGCCACGATGGCCCCAACGATGCCCGTTAGAATGCCTGCCAGCGGCAGCGACAGGATAAACGGCACGCCAGCGTCCAGCAGGATCACCTCAAGATAGGCGCCGCAGGCCATAAACGCGCCATGCCCCAGGCTAGGCTGGCCCGTATGCCCGGCCAACATCATCAGGCCCAGACCCGCCAAGATCCAGATCAGAACATAGGTCGCTTCACCCAGCAGATACTCGTCCAGCCAAAAGGGCGCAGATAAGGCGGCAAGGATCAGCGCACCGTATTGCAGGGCCGTCCGGCGATCCTCAAAGAGGCGAATGTCATGGTCATAGCCTGTTTTGAAATGAATGCGCATGGCTCAGACCTTCTTTTGCTGGATCTGCGCGAAAAGACCGTTGGGCCTTAGGATCAGCACCAGCAGCATAATCGCATAGGGTGCAATCTGGCTAAAGCCGGGCGGCGCATAGGCTTGGGCCAGCGGCTCGACAATGCCAATGATCAGCCCGCCCAAGATCGCCCCGGGGAGCGAGCCAAACCCGCCGATCACCGCCGCCGCAAATGCTTTGATCCCCAAAAGACCAAGGGTCGGGTCAATGGACCCCTTGGACGCAAAAAGCGTGCCCGCAACCGCCGCCGTCATGCCCGCAACCGCCCAGATCAGCGAGGAGATCCGCTTGACCGGGATCCCCATATAGTAAGCGGCCAGCTGGTTCTGGCTAGAGGCTTGCATCGCCACGCCGAGCCGGGTGCGCGCAAAAAAGAAATACAAGATCAGCGTCAGCGTGACGGTGGCAAGGATGACAAAGACCTCGTCATAGCCGACGGCGACGCCGCCGATTTGTAGGGTCTTCCCAGCCATGGGCGTCTCTAATGTCTTAGGCTCGTGCCCCCAGATCAGCCCCGCAAGAAAGCGCAGAAAGAACCCCAGCGCGATGGTCAGGATCACCAAAGAGAATTGCGGCTGACCAAAGAGCTGCCGGATGACCACAAATTCCAGCAGATAGCAAAAGGCGCCGAGCACAATCACCGAGCAGATCAAGCCAAACCAGAACGGCAGACCCATCCAGTCCGAATTGACAAAGGTCAGCGAAATAAAGGCCCCGAGCATCATCAAATCGCCATGCGCGAAATTAACGCCCTCAGTGGCTTTGTAGATCAATACAAAGCCCATCGCGACCAGCCCATATATACAGCCATTGGCAATGCCGCCGACAAGCAATTGCATGACGTCCATAGACATCCTCCTAAGATCGCAGCCCCAGCGATTTTTCTGAGTTCTTGCCCGCGTTTCGGCAAGTCTATGTAGCGCGGCTTGGCGATCTTCTCCCTAGTTTCCGAACGCTACAAGCCTTCCTGAGCGAAGGTCAAGCGCGATACGGGGCGCGGGCGGGGCGTATGGCGCAATAGAACGCTGCGTCAGCGCTCATTTGGGAACCTAAACCGATGCCCGAAAGCGCGCACCTTTGGCGGGCGGTGTCTCTGGCGGACCTGCAAAGCACTGCGCGATGGCCATCCAGGTTGCCGCGATCTCTCCTTGCACGCGCAGGTCCGTATCCGCGACGTTGCGCGTTTGGGTCACAACTTGGGCAAAGTCTACGGCGTTGCCTTCGATCACATTCCCAGAGCCTGCGTCTCCATAGCTCCAGATCTCGCCTGACGGGGCGCGGAGCCGAAGCTCTGGTATCTGCTCGGGGATCGCGCGGCCATGAACTTGATGGGACCAGCCAAACGTGTTGACGCCAAGCACCACGACGTTGCGAATGCGGTCTTCTTGCGGTTGCACGTGCCCCAAAACGTCAAAGACCTCTTGCCCATGCGCCCAGGTCTCCATTTGCCGCGCCGTGATCATCGAGCGCGCGGACATGTCAGGCCCGGCCCATTTAAGCCGCGCCTTCGGATCAACGCGGCGCCAACGGTCCAGCATGTCATCGACGGTATTTTTCCAAAGCGCATAAAGCGCCGGGCCGCGCTCTGTGATTTCGGCGTTTTCAAAGGCCCGCATGCCGCTTGCTTGAAAGGCGGGCAGAGCTTTGGCCATCAGGTCGTCAAAGGCACTTGGATCTCTGAGCGACAGATCCGCCGCTCTATTCCAAAAGTGGAGATGCACGATCACATCATTGATCGTCCAAGCCTTGAATTGGGTGGCCATCTGCCACTTTGCCTCGGGCAGCGCGCTGAGCAGATCAGCCAAAGCCATGGACTCGGCGTGAAAGTCGTGAATCTGTTGCATCTTGCTCTCCCTTTCTCGGGTCTTTGCGATACCACCGTTATCTCGGCTTTGCGTAAAGAGCCACGTCTG
This sequence comes from uncultured Rhodobacterales bacterium, assembly GCA_964459535.1. Taxonomy (GTDB): domain Bacteria; phylum Pseudomonadota; class Alphaproteobacteria; order Rhodobacterales; family Rhodobacteraceae; genus JBCBCP01. Next base: position 6,158 of record CAYWNJ010000003.1, on the reverse strand, counting down.
AAACGCAAAAGACCCGTCGGCGGCATGCGGCACAAATCATCAAAGCGATGTTTCCCATAGCCTGGCAGTCGAATTTAGATATCCATCTTCGAACGTCTCCGCTTTGCTCAAGCCGACCGAGGGTGGCGCGGGACGCGCCGCCCGTGGGGGCGGTCGGCGCGTTGCCATCCTGCGGATGGCTGGGGGCTGAGTGGACATAAAATCAAACTCAGCCGTCAGGCCATATCGTGCGGCCAAAGCACTCAAAGTGACTCTTGAGACCCTATTTGTGACCGATAGAAAAAGGCGCGACAGATGTTGCCTTTAGCACCGCATAACAGCGCTGCCCCGGCGTAAGCCCCATGGCCCGTGCCGAACGCGCCGTTACCCGCGCGAGCAGCGCCGTCCCTCCGGCTTCCAGGGCAATCGCGGCGCCTGGACCCTCGCCAATCTGCACCTTGCGAATGATCACGGGCAGGATGTTGAGCGCACTCAGCCGTTCAGGCTTATCTTGCGATAGGATGATATCTTGCGCTAACACCCGCACCCGAACCGCTGCGCTGATGGGCGCGGCGACGCCTGGCAGATAAAGCGTGCCGCCATCTGGCAAGGTGATCTCGGCCAGCCCGTCGGGGCTTTGTGTCGTTACGATCCCCTCCAGCACCGCGCCCGCGTCGCGCACGCCGATAAGTGGCACCAAGGCGGGATCGGCCAAAAGCTGCTCTATCGGGCCCACATGCGGAGTGCGCCCGCGCTGCATAAGAACCAATGTGTCTGCAAGTCGCGCGATCTCGTCCATTGCATGGCTGACATAGAGGATTGGAAGGCCGCTCCGCGACTTCAGCGCCTCAAGATAGGGCAAAATCTCGGCCTTATGCGCGGCGTCTAGGCTGGCGAGCGGCTCATCCATAATCAACATCCGCGGCGCAGCCAGCAAGGCCCGGCCTAGGGCGACCCGTTGCGCCTCTCCGCCCGAAAGCGCCTCTGGTCGGCGGCCCAGTAATGGCTCTAAGCCAAGCAACGCGATAACCTCATCGCGGCATAGACCCTCCTGCGCCTTGCGGGCAAAGCGCCGCCCATATGCCAAATTGCCCGCAACGCTGAGATGCGGAAAAAGGCGCGGGGCCTGAAAAACATAGCCGATCTGCCGCCGATGGGGCGGTACGAACCGCGCCTGCGATTGCAGAACCTGATCGCCGATTTGAATATGCCCGACGCTTGGCCTCAGCAATCCAGCGACCGCATTTAGAACCGAGGTTTTCCCCGCCCCCGACCGGCCAAAAAGCGCGGTTACCCCGCCGGGGCTCGCAAAATCCACATCAAGCTGAAAGCCCCCGAGGCTGTGCTTTATGCGCACCTGCAAGCTCATCGCGGCAACCGCCGGGCGAGCCATTCAGAGGCCAATACCGCACCCACCGCCACCGCGCAGGCCCAGAGGGTCAGCGCCGCCGCACGCGCCTCGCCCCCCGGGATCTGAAGCTCGGTATAAATCGCGGAGGGCAAGGTGAGCGTTTGGCCAGGGATAGCCGCGACAAAGGTGATTGTCGCGCCGAATTCGCCCAAAGCCTTGGCAAAGCCCAGCACCACGCCCGCCAAAATACCCGGCGCAATCAAAGGCAGGGTCACGGTCACAAAGACCGCCCCAGGGCGCGCGCCAAGCGTGGCAGCGGCGGCTTCAAGCCTTGGGTCGACGGCCTCAATCGCCAGGCGCATCGCCCGCACCATCAGCGGCAGGCCCATGACCATCGCGGCCAGGACGGCACCGGTCCAATTGAAGGCGAGGACAAGCCCAAACATCGCTTCGAGCGCCTGACCCAGCGGACTGATCCGGCCAAAGGTGCGGAGCAGCAGATAGCCCGTTACCACAGGCGGCAGCACAAGCGGCAGGTGAATAAGGGCGCTCAAGAGGGCTTTGCCAGGAAATACCCGCCGCGCCAAAACCCAAGCCAGCCCCAGAGCAAGCGGGATCGACAGCAGCGTAGCCAGTGCGGCAACGCGTAGCGAGAGCCGTAACGCTTCGGCACCCAGTGGATCCAGGCCCATCATGGCAAGACCTCGAACCCCGCCGCTGCAAAGGCGCCCTGATCGTTGGCAATGGCCTCTAACAAAGTCGCGCCGCGCGCCGTAAGCGCAGCTGCGGGGTAACGAATGCGGGGATGCGCGGTTGTAGGAATGTCGTAGATCACGGTGACCCGAGGCTCTGCCTGCGCGTCCGTAGCATAAACAACGCCCAGAGGTGCAGCGCCCTGCGCCACAAAGGCCAACGCCGCCCGCACATTTGCCGCCTCGGCCAGCTGTGGTGCGAGTGCCTCCCACGCGCCGATCCCTTCCAGCCAAGCGCGGGCATAGGCCCCCGCAGGCACGGCGCGGTGTTGGCCAATCACCAACCGCCCCCCGTTGAGACGTGCCTCTAAGGCGGCCACGCTCAGGTCTTCAAGTGGCCGGCCATCTCTGGCGATCAGCACCAAGCGATTGCTCAGCACATCACGCTGCGCCGTGAACGTGATCCGCCCTTCTAGCCAAGACATCCAATCGCCGCTCGCCAAAATCACCAGATCAGCGGGCGCACCGCGCGCGATCTGCTGGGTCAAGGTGCCGGACGCCCCATAGGAGATGCGCGGCACCTCGGGCCATTGCGAGACGGCCTGATCAAGCGCGCCGCGCAAGCTTGATGCCGCAAAGATCACCGGTGGCTCCGCGCGCACGGGCACCGCCGCCAGCAAAAGGCCCGTCAGTGCCCAGAATATCGAGATCAGTCGCATAAAGGGTTTATCAAGCAGCGCCGCGCGCTTGCCAAGCCATCGCCTGACCCTAAAGAAAACACTGCTCACAATTTAACAAAAATACACTCTTTCGTAGTAGCGCTGGATTATTCTTGTATTTCAGTGTATCAAGGAGGGAAAAGAGGCGCCATTCTAATGACAGCCCAAAATATCAAGCAGTTGCCGATTGCGGTTCCAAGTGACGACAAGACAAATGTGCGGACTCAATTTGCCGCGCTTTGTTGGAAGATTGTTGATCACAAGGTCCGTATTCTGATCATCACCTCGCGTGGCTCTGGCCGTTGGATCATCCCGAAAGGCTGGCCGCTGGATGGGCAAACCCCGGCAGAGGCGGCTCTCTGCGAGGCGTGGGAAGAGGCGGGCGTGACCGGCAAGGCAGGGCGGCGCCCCCTTGGGCTTTACTCCTATATGAAATTTATCTCTGGTCAGCCGGACCTGCCATGCGTGGCGATGGTGTACTCGGTCCGGGTAAAGTCGCGCGCGAAAGTTTTTCCAGAGGCGGGGCAACGCAAGATCAAATGGGTGTCCCGCAAACGCGCGGCGCGCCTGGTTGACGAACCTGAGCTGTCGCGCATCATCTTGGATTTCGATCCCCGCGTGATGCATTAATGCGCTGTCAGACTGTATTGAACCAACACGGCGCGATGTGTGTTTGGGACATTGCACCTAAAAATACTCTGATAGAAGCTCGAAATCCGGGGGCTGTTCAAAGAGCGCAGCCTTGGGGTTGGATTTCGGCGCGTTCACGTCCATATTGCCAAATTGATGATTAAATACACCTTGAAATGCAAACATGGCCACGCGTTCGAAAGCTGGTTTCAATCCGCAGAAGCCTTTGATCGCTTATCTGCGGCAGGCCATATCAGCTGTGTTGAGTGCGGCTCGACCGAGGTCGAAAAGTCGGTGATGGCCCCTCAGGTGCGCCCGGGTCGCGCCGTTGAAGCCCGCACCAAAGCGCTTCAGGCCATGCGCGCGCATGTCGAGGAAAACTCGGACTATGTCGGAGGCGATTTTGCGACCGAGGCCCGCGCGATGCACCTGGGCGACGCACCGGAACGCTCAATCTGGGGGGAGGCGAATGCCACAGAGGCAAAAGCCTTGATTGACGATGGCGTACCCGTTCTTCCCTTGCCTTTTACCCCCAAATCGAAAGCAAATTGACATGCAGGTTGTGATCACGGGCGCGAACCGCGGTATCGGGGCGGCGCTTGCCCACGCCTATAAAGCCCGCGGTGATTTTCTGCTGGGCACCGCCCGCGACGCTAGTGCCGACATATGTCTGGATGTCGCAAAACCTTCGGATTTTGGTGCCCTTTCAGATGCGCTTGGCGATGCGCCGTTGGACCTTTTGATCTGCAATGCGGGGGTCTATTTGGACAAGGGGCAGGCGCTTGAGACAGGGTATGATGCCGACCTTTGGGCCCAGAGTTTTGCGGTGAATGTTACCGGCGTTTTTCTGACCGTTCAGACGGTGCTTGCGAATTTGCGCGCGGCCAAGGGCAAAGTTGCGATTATCTCTAGCCAGATGGCCAGCCATACCCACGCGCCTGGCGGAAGCTATATCTACCGCGCCTCTAAGGCCGCTGTTTTGAGTGTGGGCCGCAATCTTGCCGCTGATCTAAAGCCGGATGGGATCGCTGTCGGGATCTATCATCCGGGCTGGGTGCGTACGGATATGGGAGGCTCTACGGCTGACATTGGGGTGGAGGAGGCCACTGCCGGCCTTCTGGCACGTTTTGATGCTCTGAGCCTAGAAACAACAGGATGCTTCGAAACCTGGGATGGGCGCGCGCATCCCTATTAAAGCCTATCGCAGCCGATCTTAGTTTGTTCTTCGGATGGAGGCATCTTGCGCCTCTAACCGCCGGATTTTCCTCAGATGCGCGGCGCGGGTTGCGCTCGGAAGATGCCCAGCGTAGGAGAAGCCCGATTTTGGCGGTGGAGCATGGCTATGCCCATTCTGGTTATGAAATTTGGCGGAACTTCCGTCGCGACGCTTGATCGTATCCGGCGCGCCGCCAAGCGCATAGGTATTGAGGTCGCAAACGGGTATGACGTGATTGTCATTGTCTCGGCAATGGCAGGCAAAACCAACGAGTTGGTCGAGTGGGTGAAAGAAACCTCTCCGCTTTATGATGCCCGTGAATACGACGCGGTTGTCAGCTCTGGCGAGAACATAACCGCCGGGCTGATGGCGCTAACGCTCCAAGAAATGGATGTCCCGGCGCGCAGTTGGCAAGGCTGGCAGGTGCCGCTAATGACAAATTCCTCCCACAGCGCGGCGCGGATTGAGGAAATACCAACGGACAATATTTGCGCCAAATTCGAGGAGGGTATGCGGGTCGCTGTGGTCGCAGGCTTTCAAGGGATCAGCCCAGAGGGCCGGATCACCACATTAGGCCGAGGGGGCAGCGACACCACTGCCGTCGCCTTTGCCGCGGCCTTTGGCGCAGAGCGTTGCGACATCTACACCGACGTAGATGGGGTCTATACTACAGATCCGCGGGTTGCGTCTAAGGCGCGCAAGCTCGACCGGATCTCGTTCGAAGAGATGCTGGAGCTTGCCAGTCTCGGCGCCAAAGTGCTGCAGACCCGCTCGGTTGAGTTGGCTATGCGGTATAAGGTGAAGCTGCGGGTGCTCTCAAGTTTTGACGCCCCGCCCGAGAGTGTCGGCACACTGGTATGTGACGAGGAGGAAATCATGGAAAGCAATGTAGTGGCGGGCGTCGCCTTTTCTCGGGACGAGGCAAAGATGACGCTGATCTCGGTTGCGGATCGACCGGGCATTGCGGCTACGATCTTTACAGCGCTCAGCGAGGCGGGCGTGAATGTTGATATGATTGTGCAGAATATCGCTGAGGAAGGCCGCACCGATATGACCTGGTCCTGCCCAACCGATCAAGTTGCGCGGGCTGAGGGGGCCATGGCGGCGGCTAAAGCTAAAGGTATCGTTAATTTTGCCGATCTCGTGGCGGATCAGGATGTTGCGAAGGTAAGTGTCGTTGGCATCGGCATGCGCAGTCATACCGGCGTTGCGGCCAAGATGTTCCAGTGTCTCAGCGCAGAGGGTATCAACATCAAGGTCATCACCACGTCTGAGATCAAAATTAGTGTCCTGATCGAGCGCAAATATATGGAACTGGCGGTGCAGGCATTGCACGATGCGTTTGAGCTGGAAAAGGCGGCGTAGCGCGCGTCTGTCTGCATCGTATCATTACGATTGAACGTCAAAAGACCCTACTAGGGTGGGGTCAAGGCCTTAAAGCCTCCAACCTTTAACCTATAGCGTTTCGGTTTGAACCTGAGACACCATTGGCCGTGAGCGGACATTGCCACAGCGTACAGAGCCGGGCGAAAGCCAGCCCGGGGGGCGGTCTGGCTTTCGCCCGGCGGCCT
>CAYWNJ010000002.1:23317-26417 GCA_964459535.1 uncultured Rhodobacterales bacterium | reverse complement strand
AGCCAGCCCGGGGGGCGGTCTGGCTTTCGCCCGGCGACCTGCGGCCTTGACTCCGGGCGGGGGGCTTTGTGGCAATTTCTGCTTCCGGCCAATGGTGTCTCAGGTTCAAACCGAAACACTATAAATTCCAACGCCTGCGACATTCGCACCGCTGGACGCGCGCACAGTGCGCCGTTAGACAACAGCGCAGCCAGGTGGAACACATGTTGTTCGCCAGAGATATCTATGGTCCAACAATCGGACCCCTGTTTGGGAGAATGCCAGTGTCGACAGCTGACGAACATGATGGTGAGCGCCGGGATTTTCTTTACTATGCCACAGCAAGCGCTGGCGCGGTGACTGCCGGTGCGGCGGTCTGGCCGCTGGTAAATCAGATGAACCCATCGGCAGATGTGCGCGCGCAAGCGACAAAGCGTGTGGATATTTCCTCGATTGCGGAAGGCTCACAATTGACGGTTCTTTGGCAAGGCAAGCCTGTTTTTATCCGCCGGCGCACCGCAGAAGAGATCGCAGCGGCTCAGAATGTGACGATGGCGGACCTTCCTGATACCGAGGCGCGGAACGCAAACCTGCCAGATGATGCCGAAGCAACAGATGCCAACCGGGCCATTCAAGGCCCTGAAGGTTCTGTCGCGGGCGAGTGGCTGGTGCAGATGGGCGTTTGCACCCATCTTGGCTGCGTGCCGCTGGGTGACGGTGCGGGTGAGTTTGGCGGCTGGTTCTGCCCCTGCCATGGCTCACACTATGACAGCGCCGGACGCATCCGCAAAGGACCCGCGCCGGAGAACCTCGCGGTTCCTCCTGCTCAATTTGTCGACGACGCAACCATTCTTCTGGGATAGGAGCAGCTCTTATGTCTGGAATTCCACACGATCATTACGAGCCGCAAACGCCTTTTACCAAAGGGCTTGAAAAGCGGTTGCCAATCATCAGCTTGCTTTACGACACGCTGATGATCCCGACGCCGAAAAACCTCAACTGGATGTGGATCTGGGGCATTGTCCTAACCTTCTGCCTCGCGCTGCAAATTATCACCGGTATCGTGCTGGTTATGCATTATGTGCCCCATGTCGATATGGCCTTTGCCAGCGTTGAGCATATTATGCGCGATGTGAATGGCGGACATATGCTGCGCTATTTGCACATGAACGGCGCCTCGCTCTTCTTCTTTGCGGTCTATGCCCATATCTTCCGCGGCCTCTACTACGGTTCTTACAAGGCCCCGCGTGAGGTGACATGGATTATCGGTATGCTGATTTACCTGCTGATGATGGGCACTGCGTTCATGGGATACGTGCTGCCATGGGGGCAAATGTCCTTTCACGGCACAGCAGTGATCACGGGCCTCTTTGGCACAATCCCTTTCATTGGCGAAGCGCTGCAAACCTGGCTGCTGGGCGCGAGTGCGGTGGGCCAGCCTGCTCTGAACCGCTTCTTCTCGCTGCACTATTTGCTGCCCTTTGTGATCGCGGGCCTTGTGATCGTGCATATCTGGGCCTTCCATACGACCGGTAACAACAACCCAACCGGGGTTGAGGTGCGGCGCGGATCCAAGGAAGAGGCGGAGAAAGACACGCTGCCCTTCTGGCCCTATTTCGTGATCAAGGACCTTTTCGCCCTTGCGGTGATCCTGGCTATATTCTTTGCGGTTGTCGGCTTTATGCCGAACTACCTCGGCCACCCGGATAACTATGTTGAAGGTAACCCATCGGTGACCCCAGCGTATATTGTGCCTGAGTGGTATTTCCTACCCTTCTACGCGATCTTGCGCGCGTTTACCGCGGATGTGTGGATTGTGATCTTCTTTAACACGATCTCTGGCGGGATTATCGACGCGGCGTTCTTTGGCGTGCTGGCAATGTTCGGCGCGATTGTGGTGATGGCGCTGGCGCCTTGGCTCGACACGTCTATGGTACGCTCGGGCCGCTACCGTCCGATGTTCAAATGGTGGTTCTGGTTCTTGGTGGTCGATTTCATCTTCTTGATGTGGCTCGGCGCGCAAAACCCTGACAATTCCATGCTCGGCTTGGATATGGCGTCCTGGTCACTCATCGCGACGACCTATTGGTTTGGCTATTTCCTAGTCATCCTGCCCTTGCTTGGTGTGATCGAAAAGCCAGACCCGCAGCCTGCAACGATTGAAGAAGACTTTGCCAAAAAGCATGGCGGCAAAGATGGCGCGGCCTCGGCGCAGCCCGCCGAATAAAGAGGACCCGAGAATGATTAAAACACTCATCCTGACCGCGGGCCTCGCGCTTTCGCTCACCAGCACGGCATTTGCTGCGGAGGGCGACGGCAAGACGGTTGACTATGACTTTTCCTTTGAAGGTCCATTTGGCACGTTTGACCAGAACCAGCTTCAGCGCGGACTTCAGATCTACACCGAGGTGTGCGCGGCGTGCCACGGGCTGAAATTTGTGCCCATTCGCACCCTCGCAGATGACGGGGGCCCTGGCCTGCCCGAGGATCAAGTCCGGGCCTATGCCGCACAGTATGAAGTGTTCGACGCGACCCTGGATGACTTCCGCCCGGCCACCCCACAGGACTTTTTTCCAGAATCCGGCGTGGAGAATGCCCCCGATCTTAGCCTAATGGCCAAAGGACGCGCTGGATTTCACGGCCCTTATGGCCTTGGGATAAACCAGCTCTTCAAGGGTATGGGCGGCGCGGAGTATATCGCCTCCTTGCTGTCCGGTTATACCGGGGAAGAGAAAACAGAGGCTGGCGTGACGCTTTACGAAAATACCGCCTTCCCCGGCGGTTGGATCAGCATGGCCCCGCCGCTTTGGGGGGATGATGTGGAATTTGCGGATGGCGCGAATACGGATATCGAAAGCCTCTCCCAAGATGTCTCGGCATTCTTGATGTGGACAGCAGAGCCAAAGCTTATCGCGCGCAAGCAAGCAGGTTTTGTCGGGGTGCTCATTCTCTCCATTCTTGCGGTACTGCTCTATTTGACCAACAAAAGAATTTGGGCATCCGTGAAATCGCGTGGCAAAGATGGCAAAGATGGCTAGACCCCGAGGCAGCACGTTTAGGCGATAAGCACATTATCCGTTGCTGCTCGGATCTTAGCGGTTGAAATCTTGCCGATGGGTTG
>CAYWNJ010000002.1:0-23294 GCA_964459535.1 uncultured Rhodobacterales bacterium | reverse complement strand
TGCACTTCTGCAAAGTGTGGTGTCCTGCCCATGCGCGCCGTTTCCATAAGAATAGGATGAGTTTGGCCAATTTGCGTCTTCAAATAGGCTGCCACCGCCTGCTGACCCGCTGCTCTTAGCCTACCTGCACGCGCGCGTATCACTGCACCAGGAACTTGCGGCATACGCGCTGCTGGCGTACCAGCGCGCGGTGAGTACGGGAAAACGTGGAGCCACGTCAGGTGGCACGCCTCGATAAGGCCCAAGGTGTTTTCAAATGCGGCGGCGCTCTCTGTCGGAAAACCCGCAATAAGGTCCGCACCAAAGGCAATATCAGGGCGGCGCTTTCGCATCTCCTGTACAAAATCAATTGCATCTGCGCGGAGATGTCGGCGCTTCATCCGTTTGAGGATCAGATCGTCTCCATGCTGCAAGCTTAGGTGGAGATGGGGCATAAGCCGCATATCGCCAGAGATCGCATCGAATAGGGCAGGATCCACCTCAATCGAGTCAATCGAGCTCAGCCGTAGCCGCGGTAGATCCGGCACAAGGCGCAATATGCGCTGGACCAATTCACCAAAGCGCGGCGCGCCGGGCAGATCCGCGCCCCAGCTTGTCAGATCCACGCCGGTCAGCACGACCTCGTTAAAACCGCGCGCAACCAAGCGTTTGATCTGCTCAACGACAACCCCCGCCGGAACCGAGCGCGAATTTCCACGCCCGTAAGGGATAATGCAAAATGTACAGCGATGATCACACCCGTTTTGAACCTGAACATAGGCGCGGCTGCGTGTACCAAACCCATCAATCAAATGGCCTGCGGTTTCCGTAACCGACATAATATCGTTCACCTGCACAGGTTCCGTCGCCAATCCCGATGACAGCGCGCTCCATGTGCCCGCTTGCATCTTTTCGGTATTGCCAAGAACGGTATCGACCTCTGCCATTGCCGCAAAAGTGCCTGGATCTGATTGCGCAGCGCAGCCAGTTACGATCAGTCGTTTATCTGGATGCTGGCGCCGCAATTTACGAATGTCTTGACGTGCTTTGCGCACGGCCTCTGCCGTCACCGCGCAAGTATTTACGACCACCACATCATCTAGTTCGGCGGCGCTCGCAAGCTCTCGCATCGCCTCGGTCTCGTAGGCGTTCAAGCGGCACCCGTGATTTGAGAAAATGGGCGCGCTCATAGCTGATCTAAAAAGCTGCGGGTCAAAACTCCGTCAAAGACATGGGCAGTTGGGCCTGCCATCCAGACGCCATCCTCCCGCCAATCAATGTCGAGGATGCCTCCGTCCAAAACGACCTGCGTTTTCCGGCCTGTTAATCCTCGCCGCGCCGCTGCGACTGCTGTTGCACAGGACGAAGATCCCGAGGCAAGTGTGATGCCGGTACCGCGCTCCCACACACGCATTCGGATCGTGCTGTCATTCAGGATTTCGGCGAATTGAACATTTGTGCGCTCCGGGAACAATGGATCATGCTCGATCATTGGTCCGCGCTCGGACAAATCTACGCCATCCACATCATCGACAAAGAAGGTGCAATGCGGGTTACCCATTCCGGTCCCAACCGGATCTCCAGCGAGCGGCAGATGCAGACTATCGACGGCGTGCGCCAAGGGGATTTCGTGCCATTCAAGTTGCGGCGCGCCCATATTGACGGCAGCAATCCCATCTGGACGGCGTATCGCTGAGAGATCACCACGGCCCGTAACGCGAACACGTAAACTATCCTTCCCTTCGAGCCGCATCTCGCGATCTGCAATGCAGCGCGTAGCATTGCCACAGGCTGCGGACGCCGAACCGTCCGCATTGTAGAATGTGAGCGTAAGATCTTGACCCTCTGAGATCACCGCGAGTTGGTCAAAGCCAACACCGCGACGCCGATCCGCTAGCGCCCTAATAAGCTCAGGCTTTAGCGTGATTGCAGACGTGCGTGCATCGAGCACCAGGAAATCATTCCCCAGCCCATGCATCTTCATAAAGGGCCAATCTGCAAGCGCGCTCTCTGTCATAAACGGCGATATACGCGCAGCTTACTGGCATTTCCAGTGAATTGCGGGACGCGCCCAAATCGGCTTCTAAGAAGCTCCGATACGCGGCTCGGTTCCTGCGCGGATGCGCGCGACATTCGCGCGATGCCGCCAGAACACCAATACGGCCAGCACCAGCGCAAGACCGATCAGCGCGTTCAACCCAAAAAGCAAAAACAAAACCGGCGCGGCGGCGGCAGAGACAAGCGCGCCGATGGACGAGATCCTCGAAACGCCCGCGCCAATCAACCAGGCCAGGCAGCACCCCGCCCCAACGGGCCAGGAGAGCGCGAGAACCAATCCAAGGAATGTCGCAACGCCTTTCCCACCTTTGAACCTCAGCCAAATCGGGTAGCAATGACCAAGCATCGCCGCCAAAGCCGCCAATTGAACCGCATCTTCTAAGGCAAAGACCCGCGCGAGGATAACGGCCACCGCGCCTTTCCCGGCAGCAAACACCAGCGTTAACACAGCAGCAAGCTTACTTCCCGTCCGCAGCACATTTGTAGCGCCGATATTCCCAGAGCCGATCTGCCGCACATCGCCAAGCCCCATCAGACGCGAGAGCAACAGTCCAAATGGTAGAGAACCCAAGCCGTAACCGATCAGTGCCCATATCATGAGGCTAAGCCCGGAACTTTCGATCATCGGCATCAACCCTTTCCTCCAAAGACCCGCGTTCCTCCAACCCAGGTGCCGATCACCTTGCCCTGCATCCGCGCGCCATCAAACGGCGTGTTGCGGGACTTTGAGCGCAAGACCTCTCGGTTCATGACAAACGGAGCATCCGGATCAAAAAGCACCAGGTCAGCAGGCGCCCCGGCCGAAAGCCGCCCAGTCGTAAGCCCAAGCCGCTTGGACGGGTTGAGCGAGAGGGCCCGCCAGAGCTGCGGTAGATCAATCGCCCCTGCATGGTAAAGGCGCAACGCCGCAGGCAAAAGGGTTTCAAGCGCAACGGCCCCGCTTGCGGCCTCCTCAAAGGGAAGGCGTTTGCTTTCCTCGTCCTGAGGCGTGTGCATCGAGCCAATGATATCAATAAGGCCAGAGGCCACGGCCTCGACAATCGCAACGCGATCCGCCTCGTCGCGCAGTGGCGGTTTGAGTTTAAAGAAGGTTCGGTAATCCGCGACATCCAGCGCGTTCAGCGTCAAATGATGGATTGAGGTGCCTGCGGTCAGATCAAGCCCATTCTCCTTGGCGCGTTTCAAAGCAGGTAAGGCCCGTGCTGTTGTAATCTGGTCAATATGATAGCGCACGCCGGTCATCTCGACCAAGGCGATATCGCGATCAAGCCCCATGCGCTCGGCCATCGGAGAGACCGCGGGTAAACCTTGTAAGGATGCAAACTTCCCCGATGTCGCCACAGCACCAGCAGAGAGGATGGGTTCTTGGACATGCGCCATAACCAGAACGCCGAGGCTGCGCGCATAGCTGAGCGCACGGACCAGAACCTTGGTGTCTTGCACAACTTGATCGCAATCCGAAAAGGCAACGGCCCCGGCATCCTGCAAAAAGCCGATCTCGGTCATCTCTCGGCCCGCGCGCCCTTTTGTCAGCGCTGCCATGGGATGCACGCGCACGAGCGCCGCCTCGCGCGCGCGGCGGATTACAAACTCTAAGGCTTCGGGATTGTCGATCGCAGGCAGCGTATCCGGCCGCGTGACAATCGTTGTGACACCCCCTGCTGCAGCGGCTGCTCCGGCCGAGCCAAAACTTTCCTTATGCCGCTCGCCCGGTTCGCAAACTTTAACGCCAATATCGACGATCCCGGGCGCAAGGTACTGTCCGCCGCAATCAATTTCAGTCGCCGCAGGCGCGCTTGGCGGTGCGCTTACATCTGTTGACTGAGGAAAAACGCCAACGATCTGACCATCTTTAATATGCAAAGCCCCTGGCATTACTTGACCAGCCTCAGGATCAATCAACTTAGCATTCGAAAGCAAAAACTCAGACATGGGCCGCCCGCCTACGCGATTGATCATGCACCATGTGCAGCACTCCCCATCCTCGTGCCCTCCCAAGCCTGCCTAATCCGAACAAATGTCTCATCCCGCCGCCCAGACGAACAGCCAAGTAAATAAAGCCAGAAATACCAGCACCGCCATTGCAATCCGACCCGAAACCGCCGCCTGCGAAAGCGCGGGTTTAGACGAAGCGTTCCCTGAATAGGGGCGCGCGGATGCCGTCTCGATAGCCGAGTCGCCGCTCGCGAAATTTGTTCTGGCCGCGCCGTAGCTTCCGATCAGCGTGAACGCGGGGATAGGACGCAAATGCGCGGCGTGATCGGCAAAGGCCTGGGAATAGAGGATCAGGACCCATCCCTCAAGCAGCTCTAGTTTTAGACGGTCCGGGGCAAGCTCTGCCTCGGGGATCGCGCTGCCCTCGCTGAGATAGCCGATAAGACCAACGCCTTCCAAATCGCTCAGCGGAAAGATCTCAACATGCGCCATATCCAGCAACCCCGGCGCGCCAAGCTCGGTTGCAAGACCTTCCGGATCTTGTTTGAGTCCCCGAGCCTCCGCGTCCGTCAGCGACACGGAAAAGACACGCACGATCCCGCGTTCGCCTTTCGCTATGCGGATCTCTTGGCTCATTCTGCTTGCCGTGTTGCGGCTAGGTTTTGAACCAGAAGGTCCATCGCCGCCATGCGCACCGCGACGCCCATCTCGACCTGATCTTGGATGACCGAACGATTGATGTCATCTGCCAGAGTGCCGTCAATCTCCACCCCGCGATTCATCGGGCCGGGATGCATCACAATGGCGTCCTGCTTGGCATGGGCCAGCTTTGCTACATCTAAGCCGTAACGGTGATAATATTCGCGCTCTGATGGGATAAAGCCCCCATCCATCCGTTCGCGCTGTAGGCGCAGCATCATCACCACATCAACATCTTGCAGACCTTGAACCATGTCCTCGAAAACCTCGACACCGAATTCTGAGATGCCGGGCGGCAAAAGCGTCGGCGGGCCAATCAAGCGGATGCGGTTTTCCATTTTGCCCAAAAGGATCAGATTAGAGCGCGCCACTCGGCTATGGGCAATATCCCCGCAAATCGCGATGGAAAGCCGGTGCAACCGCCCCTTGTTGCGGCGGATCGTCAAAGCGTCTAGCAGGGCCTGGGTCGGGTGCTCGTGACGGCCATCGCCGGCGTTTAGCACAGCGCAATTTACCTTTTGCGCCAACAGATCCACCGCGCCCGATTGCGGATGCCGCACCACGAGAAGGTCAGGCTGCATTGCGTTCAACGTCAACGCGGTATCGATCAGCGTCTCGCCCTTTTTGATACTACTGGCCTGCATCGCCATGTTCATAACGTCGGCACCCAGCCGCTTTCCGGCAAGCTCAAAACTCGCCTGCGTCCGTGTTGAGTTTTCGAAAAACATGTTGATCTGCGTAAGCCCGGCAAGCGTGTCAGCGTGTTTTGCACTGCGGTTCAAATCGACATAGCGTTCCGCGAGGTCCAAGAGCGTGACAATGTCGGTTTGGCTGAGTTGCTGTATCCCCAGAAGGTGGCGGTGGGCAAAGGACATGGGTTGCTCGCGCAGGAAAGATTGCGCCGTTATACGCACGGACGCTTGGCGCGACAAGCGCGCAGCGCTACCCTGGGGCATGGATTCGACGACGTACCATCAGACCCTCGCCGCGCTTGAATGGCAGTTAGAGCTTGGGGCGGAAAGCTGCATGCTCGACACGCCAGTGAACCGCTACGCGCTGCCCGCACAAAAGAAACCCGCAGCCGTAGCGCCAGCGAAGGTCGCAACGCAGGTTGCAGAGGATCCAGTTATCCTAGCCCAGCGCGCAGCTGAGGGTGCGGCGACGCTCGATGAGCTACGCGCCGCCCTTGCGGATTATGAGCACTGCGCGTTGAAGAAGGGAGCGCGCAATTTGGTTTTCTCAGATGGCGTGCCTGGCGCGCGGGTCATGGTGGTCGGGGAAGCGCCAGGCCGGGATGAGGATCGCGAGGGGCGCCCCTTTGTCGGGCGGGCCGGTCAATTGCTCGACAGAATGCTGGCTGCGATTGGTCTGAGCAGGGGCGAAAGCGTCTATATCACCAATGTCCTGCCCTGGCGTCCGCCGCAGAACAGAGACCCAAAACCTGATGAAATCGCGATGATGTTGCCGTTCCTAAAGCGCCACATCGCGCTGGCTGCCCCCGATCTGGTTTTGATCATGGGCAATATTAGCTGCCAAGCTTTGCTCGGCAGGCGCGGGATTACCCGGCTGCGCGGCACCTGGACCGAGGCGGAAAGCCGCCCTGCCCTGCCGATGTTCCACCCGGCCTATCTGCTGCGCAATCCTGCGGCAAAACGCGAGGCTTGGATGGATCTGCTCAGTATTCAAGAAAGGCTAGAGACATGATGCGAGAAAGGATCCGCTTATGATCGACCCTTTACTCTATCTCGCCTTCCTGCCCGCTGCCCTGGCTCTGATTCTGACGCCGGGGCCCGATATGCTCTTTGCGATGGCGCAGGGGTTGAGGGGCGGCGCATGGCCCGCAATTGCAGCCTCTGCCGGGATCTCGATGGGGACGTTCATCAATGCAACACTTGCAGGGCTTGGCCTTGGGGCGCTGGTGGCGGCGGCGCCTTGGGTCTTTGGTCTGGTGCGTTGGGTGGGGGTGGCGTATCTTGTGTTCTTGGCCGTAAAAACGCTGCGTAGTCCGCTGCTGGGTGAGAATACCAGGCCAATCCGGCCCGCAAGCGCCCTACGTGACGGGATGATCGTAAATCTGTCAAACCCTTCGGTGATCCTCTTCATTCTTGCCTTCATTCCGCAATTTGTGGATCCCGCTGCTCCGATTCTACCGCAATTCCTGATCTATGGCGGCACGATCTCGCTCGTCGGTTTCTTTGTCAAAGCCGCGGTCGGACTGAGCGCCGGGGGTCTTGGCCGCGCGCTTGCCCACAGCCCCCGCGTTGAACGGATATTGCGCTGGACCACCGCTGGCATCTTTGGTGCCCTAGCCGTGCGCGTCGCATTAAGCGAGGTGAGGTCATGAGCCGGATAGACGAAAGCCGCGCCTTCATTCCCATTCGCATCGCCGTGCTCACCGTAAGCGATAGCCGAAGCCTTGAAGAAGACCGCTCGGGCGAGGTTCTCGTCGAGCGGCTCACAAAGGCGGGCCATGTGCTTGCTGCCCGCGCGTTATGGCCTGATGAACGCACGCAGATTGCCGCGCAACTACGCACTTGGTGCGCTGACCCGGATATTGACGTTGTTCTCTCGACCGGGGGCACCGGGCTCACAGGGCGTGATGTAACCGTCGAAGCCCATCGCGATGTTTATGAAAAGGAAATTGATGCGTTTGGAACCGTCTTCACCATTGTTTCAATGAAAAAGATCGGGACCAGCGCGGTGCAAAGCCGAGCAACAGGGGGGGTGGCGAATGGAACCTATCTCTTTGCGCTACCCGGCAGTTGATCGCAGAGGAACCGCCGAGCGTTTTGCCCCTGGGATGAAAGCCGCGCCGCCCAGCTTGACTATCGTCATCGTCCCTGCAACTTCGTCGAAATTTTACCGCGCCTGACAGAGGATCAGCGACGGAAATAGCCGCTCTGCGCGTTGAGAAACAAATAGAATTTTCTTTCGCGGGTGCTAAGTATCCGTAAATGTTCTATTTGAAGCGCAAATTGAGTAGGCACGGGACAAAATGCGATTCTTGCGACAAAGCCTGACCGGCATGTTCTTAACAGCGCTCAGCCTTGCGCTGCTCTCGCTGGCGGCGCAGCTCGTGTTCGGCGCGCTTCAAGAAAGTATGTCGGACCAGCGCCCTAGACCCCCCGCAAATGAGCGTGTCTTTGCCGTAGCGGTCACCCGCGCAGAGAGCGGCACTGCTACCCCCATTCTTCAAACATTTGGCGAAGTGCAGTCCCGACGCATTTTGGAGCTGCGTGCAGCAACGGGCGGGCGCGTGATCGCACTGGATCCTAGCTTTGAAGATGGCGGCGCGGTCCAAGAGGGGACGGTCCTGCTTCGCATCGATCCGGCAGACGCTCAGGCAGCGTTAGGGCGGGCTGAGGCGGACCTGTCCGACGCGGTAGCCGAGCTGCGCGATGCCCAGGCGGGCCTTATTCTGGCGCAAGACGACGAGATCGCGGCGCAGGATCAGGCGGAGCTGCGTGAACGGGCATTAACGCGCCAGCAGGATCTGCGCGCGCGCGGTGTTGGGACCGCGGCGGCTGTCGAGAATGCCGAACTTGCCGTCGCCTCCGCGCGCCAGGCGGTGCTCTCGCGCCGCCAAGCCATCAACCAAGCAAGGGCCCGGATTGATCAGGCCGAAACGCGGCAAGCGCGGGCGGAAATCGCACTCAGCGAGGCAGAGCGCCGCCTGGCCGACACGGTCCTGCGCGCGCCCTTTACCGGGCGCTTGCGGGAGACGGCGCTGGTATTGGGCCGGTTGGTCTCGCCCAATGAGAAGCTGGGCGAGTTGATTGATCCCGACGCGCTGGAGGTTTCCGCGCGCCTCTCTACAGCGCAACATGCGCGATTGCTGGATGAGAGTGGCGCGCTGCGCCCATTGGAAACGCGCGCAACGCTTGATGTGGCGGCGGTGGATCTGACCGCTGAAGGTGTTCTGGTGCGCGCCAGCGCCGATGCGGGCTCTGGGCAGACGGGACGTTTGGTCTTTGTCCAGCTCGAGCGCCCGCGCGGCTTTAAGCCTGGGGATTTCGTGACGTTAGAGATTGAAGAGCCACCCTTGACCGAGGTTGTCCGCCTGCCCGCCTCAGCGCTTGGCGCAGATGGGCAAGTGCTGGTGCTTGGAGAGGAGGACAGGCTTGCCGCGCTGCCGGTGGCGCTGCTACGTCGGCAAGGGGACGATATTTTGGTCCAGGCGCCTGAACTGCCGGGGCAGGAGGTCGTGCAAACGCGGACACCACTGCTCGGCCCAGGTCTTGCGGTTAGACCCTTGCGCCAACCAGACCCGCAAGCGGTCACGCAAGGACCAGAGATGATCGAACTCACCGATGAGCGCCGGGCAAAGCTGATCGCGATGGTCCAAAACAATGCGCGTATGCCGGCCGAGGCCAAGGCCCGCGTGCTCGCCCGGCTGCAAGAGGACAAGGTCCCCGCAAAAATGCTCGACCGGATCGAAAACCGGTTAGGGGGCTAGTCGGTCATGCGCCCTGTCCCACCGGCGGCAAGCAGTGTGCTTGGCTATTTCGTCCGCCACCGCACCGTCGCAAATCTGCTCTTGGTTCTCATGGTTGTCGCGGGGATCGCGATTATGCCCAAGATGCGTGCGCAGTTCTTTCCAGACGTTATCGTCGACAATGTTGAAGTCTCTGTGGTTTGGAGTGGCGCTGGCGCAGAGGACATAGATGCCGGGATTGTAGAGGTCATTGAGCCAAACCTTTTGGTTGTGGATGGCGTGGCATCCAGCAGTTCATTTTCGACCGAAGGGTTCGCGCGCTTGACGCTTGAGTTCGAACCCGGATGGGACATGGGCCGCGCCGCCGATGATGTGCAAAGTGCGATTGATACGATCACGAACCTGCCGCAAGAGGCCGAAGAACCCGTGGTTCGTCGCGGCGCTTGGCGGGATCGGGTGACCGATGTTGTGATCACCGGCCCGGTCGGACCAACGCAGCTTGGCCAATTTGCGGATGAATTGGTCGCACGACTCTTTGCCAAAGGGGTCACACGCACGACGGTGCGCGGCGTGGCCGCGCCGCTGCTGACGATTGAAGTGCCGACGATGAGCCTTGTTGCCCATGACATCACCATGGCAGAGATCGCGACCGCCATCGCGGCGGAAGTGAACACGAATCCTGTGGGCGATGTTGCGGGCGCGAATACGCGGGTGCGCACTGGCGGCGCCAAACGCAGCGCCGAAGAAGTCCGCGCCATCGTTCTGCGCTCTGACGCAGATGGCGCGCAGCTTACGATCGGGGATATTGCCGAGGTTAAACGCGAAGGCACGGACCGGCTTCGGAGTTATTTTGTTGGCGAAGACCCCGCGATCTCTATTCGCGTGGATCGCTCGAACAATGGTGACGCGATTGGTATTCAGCGCCAGGTCGAGGACACGGCGGCGGCCCTCGCCGCGACGCTGCCAGCCTCGGTCGCTGTCGAGCTAATCCGGACCCGAGCCGAGGCAATCACCGCGCGGCTTGATATATTGGTGCGCAATGCGCTGGTGGGCTTGTGCCTTGTCATTGGGCTGCTCTTTCTCTTTTTGAATGCCCGCACGGCCTTTTGGGTCGCGGCGGGTATTCCAGTGGCAATGTTTGCCGCCATTGCGCTGATGTGGCTTGGCGGGTTGACGATCAACATGGTCTCACTCTTCGGGCTTATCATCACCTTGGGCATCGTGGTTGACGACGCCATCGTGGTGGGCGAGCACGCCGATTTTCGCGCCCGCACGTTGGGCGAGCCGCCCGAGATCGCCGCCGAAAATGCCGCCCGGCGCATGGCTATGCCGGTCTTTGCTGCGACACTTACCACGGTCATTGCCTTTTTCGGCCTGACACTCGTCAGCGGCCCCTTTGGCACCTTGATCCGAGACATTCCGTTTACGGTCATTGCGGTTCTCATAGCCTCACTCGTCGAATGCTTTTTGATTTTGCCCAATCATATGGCACATGCGATTGCGCCCAAAGGTGTGCAGCGCTGGACCCGGATCAAGCTTGCTCTGGGCCTGCTGATACTCGCCATCCTGATCGCGGGCCTGGGCGTGCTGGTTTGGGCAATGCAGACGCAGGTCGAAGATGTTTGGGCGGCGCTCCCCACCGAAGGGCCACGGGCGGCGCTCTATGCGCTTGGCGCGGCGGCCTTTGCATTTCTCCTGATGCCGCGCCGCTTGAAGAGCCGCGCGATCCATGTGCTCGGGACACGCGGGATTGATGTGCCCTCGACCCTTGTGAACACAGTGTTCGAGCGGGTGCGTGATCACCTGTTCAAGCGCTTTATGCGATGGGTGGTCACTGCCCGCTATGTCGTGCTTGCGGCCGTCATAGCAGTCCTGGCCAGCCAAATCGCAGTCTTTATCAGCGGAGACGTCAAGTGGCGCTTTTTCAACGCGCCCGAGCGTGGGTCGGTCACCGGAAACTTCGCAATGCTCGAAGGAGCCAGCCGCGACGACTCTCTTGCCATGATGCGCGAAATGCAGCGCGCCACCCAGGCGGTCGCCGCGGAATATGAAGGTCGCTATGGCCGGAGCCCGGTGGATTTTGTGATCGCTGAAATTGGCGGGAGCTCGGGCTGGGGTTTTTCAGCGGGTGAGACAAAGGATGAAAACCTGCTTGGCAGCATTTCAATCGAGCTGATCGATGCGGATGAACGGCCTTATTCAAGCTTTGCCTTTGTTGCAGATCTGCAAGAGGAGGTCGTGAACCACCCGATGGCAGAGACAGTCAGCTTTCGCGGCTGGCGATCCGGTCCTGGGGGCGATGCCCTTGCCGTTCAGTTTTTTGGCGCTGATGTCGAAGTTCTCAAAGGAGCCGCTGAGGATCTTAAGCAGGCCGTCTCTCGTTACCCACAGATCAGCGGCGTGCAAGATAGCCTTTCCTATGACAAAGAGGAATTGATCCTTGAGCTCACAGCGCAAGGTCAAGCACTTGGGTTTGATATCGACAGGTTGGGCCAGGTTCTGCGTCATCGCCTCAATGGGATTGAGGCCGCGACATATCCAGATGGGCTGCGCAGCGCGGAGATCCGGGTGGAGTTGCCAGAAAGCGAACTGACCGCAGATTTTCTTGAGCGCACGCAACTTCGAACCTCAGAGGGGGATTATGTGCCACTCGCGGATATTGTGAGCGTGGAACGGCGCAGCGGCTTTTCGACCATTCGGCGGGAGAATGGCCTTCGCATTGTCTCCGTCGCTGGTGATATTTCCGAGGATGACCCGGCTGAGGCTGCCGAGATTTCCGATGCACTTGAGACGGAAATTCTGCCCGATATCGCGGCGCGGCGTCAGGTCGAGTGGCGCTTGGCCGGGCTCAGCGAGCAAGAAGATCGCTTTGTCAGCGACGCCCGCTTGGGTTTGATTTTGTGCCTAACCAGTATCTACATCGTACTGGCCTGGATTTTTGCAAGCTGGATACGTCCGTTGGTTGTGATGGCCATCATACCCTTTGGCCTGATCGGAACTATCTTCGGGCACGCGGCGTGGGACGTCCCGCTGAGCATGTTTACCGTCGTTGGCCTTATGGGCATGACAGGCATTATTATTAACGACTCAATTGTGCTGGTCACCACGATTGATCAATATGCAAAGGATCGCGGCCTCGTCCCCTCCATCGTTGATGGCGCGGCAGATCGGCTACGCCCGGTGATGCTGACCACTCTGACCACCGTTCTGGGCATGACACCGCTGCTCTATGAGGGTTCAGTCCAAGCGGAGTTCCTGAAACCGACGGTGATTACCTTGGTCTATGGTTTGGGTTTTGGGATGCTACTCGTCCTCTTGGTTGTTCCTGCGCTGATCGCGGTGCAGCACGACTTTGTCCGGCTCCTCACCGCGACGCGGCGCGGGCTGCGCGGGCGCAGGATCGGTATTGCCTCAAGCCTTCTTTGGATTTTGATTCTCTCTTGGGGCGCCTTAACCCTGGGCTATGCGCAATATATGGGTGCGCTTTATCCTGAGATTGAAAGCGCCCTGCCCTTTCCTGTTGAGGAAACCCAATTGATAAGCATCGCACTTGGAATATTTCTTGCTGGGACGCTGCTCCTGCTCCTGCTTAGCTATTGCCTGGGCGCTTTGATACTTGAGGGCTGGCGCTGGATTTTGCGCCAACTCGTGCTCGGCCTGTTAGCGATTGGGCTGGCGGTCATCGTCTTCTTCCCAGGCGGTGCGCTGGAGAGGGCAGTTTTGATCCCGTACTTCACGGCACTGCCCCAACCCTTGGTAGCCTTCCTGCTGTGGCTGAGCGGGATAGGTTTGCTCGCATTTCTTCTGTGGGTTCTGGGACGGATTTATCATGCTGCAGCCCGCCGGCGGTTAGCGAGCTAAGGCGTCTGACTTCAAAACTGAGGCCCCTACCACCCAAATTTCTCTCCCGCGCTACGGGCACCGCCCTGCCCCACCGCGCCGCGCCCACGGGACCGCGCCATTCGAATTATGGCTTGAAGACCGAATTTTGAACCTGTTTCTGCTTAGCTCCCAGCCATCCGTAGGATGGCAACGCGCCGACCGCCCCCACGGGCGGCTTGAGCAAAGCGGAAAGGGGCAAAATTGATATCAAAATCAGGTCGTCAAGCCATACCGCCGGAAACTTCAGATTTATAGTCTGACGCCTAACTTACGTTCCGGCGCTGCCGCGCTGCATCAATCGTAAGCGCGGCGAGCCGGAAAAAGCCATGCGCCATTTTTGTATAAGGCGTCAGGAGAAAAAAGGTCAGCACGGCTCCCAGATGCAGCGGCAGCAGGACCGACACCAAAGATGAGCCCGTCGCCGCATAAAGCGCCAAGCCGCTCGCACTGACAAGGAACAGTAGAAGGACAAAGGCCATCTCACCGCTCCAAGCCGCCCGCGCGTCGAGCTCTGGGTCAGCCTGCGTCTTAAGCCAAGCAAGCCCAAGCGTCCCAATACACAGCAGCACGCCGCCCGGCACGCCAAGCAATTTAGGCAGGCTCAGCAAACCATAAGGTGCCTCCATCCCAAACCCGTAGTGCAAGACCGTCCCGCTTGAGGTCGATGCAAAGCACAGCAAAAAGCCAAAAAGCGTGGCTTGGTGAAAGGAACGGCGCCGATGCGAGAACCGGTCACCCTCCTCAAAGTTGCACCCGTCTCCGTGGCCACCGCTCAAATTCTTCATGCGGCCTGCGGATTTTAGGGCCGCCCAGAAATCTCTAAGCAAGGGGCGCTCTGCATCAACGCTTGCCCAATATCGGCGGATGGAGAAGCCCATAGCGAAAAGTGGCAGAAGGAAAGCAGGCGCAAATATCGCAACCATCAAGCCATGGGACATATAGGCATAGAACCCCTCACCCGAGGCTGGGCGCAGGTTTTGCGCGCTCCAGAACAGCAAGGCGATGGACAGGACAAGCACTGCCGCAATGGCAAGGCCGGACCGCTCAAAGATGCGTGCAAAGCCAGCGGGCCAGGCGCAGGCTTTCCAACTATCTTGGCGCAGTTCCGCCAAGGCGCGGGGCAGGTTCAGCGCAAATTCATGCGGCTCTGTATACTGGCAGGCATAGTAGCACCCTCGGCAATTATGGCACAGATTTGCAAGCTGGGTAAGATCACCATCCGAAAAGCCACGCTCGGCATGCATCGCGGGGAAGACCGCGCAATACCCCTCGCAATAGCGGCATGCGTTGCAAATCTGCGCCTGACGCCGCGCCTCTTCGATCAGATCAATTTGCATATTTCGCGGCCTCCCGCCCAGCAATGCGTCCAAATACCGTGCCGATGGTCATCCCAAACCCCGCCAGATAGCCTTGGCCCAGGATCGAGCCTGCCATTGTCTCGCCCGCCGCCCAAAGGTTCGAAACCGGCCGGTTCCCGATACTGCATTGCGCGGTTTCATCTACTTTGAGGCCCAAATAGGTAAAGGTAACCCCGGTGCGCAGGCTATAGCCGTAAAAGGGCGGCTCAGAGATGGGGCGCGCCCAATTCGTCTTGGCAGGCACGAGGCCCGTCGTAGACAAACCATCCCGCTCCATCGGAAGAAAGCCGCTCGTGTCGCCGCAGGCTTGGTTAAACGCAGTGACCGTGGCCTGCAAAGGCTCGGCAGGCAGGTCTAGCTTTGCCGCGAGCTCAGCAATGCTGCCCGCTTGCACGGGCGGAAAGACGGAAGGCATAAAGAGCTCAAGGGATTTTGCGTCAATGATCGCATAGGCGACTTGATCGGGCTGTGCCGCGACCAAACGCCCCCAGATGGCATAGCGCTTGGGCCAGACATCCTCTCCTTCGTCATAGAACCGCTCGGCGTTCTTATTAACAACCATTGAAAACGGAACGCAGTCCAACCGTGTCACGATGCCGCCGTCGAATTTCGGCGCCCGCCCATCAATCGCCACCGCATGGCATTGGGTTGGATCGCCCACCTGTTCGACCCCTTGGCCAAGCAAATCTGCCAGAACTACCCCGCGATTATAGGGCGTGCCGCGGATCAGAAAGTTCTTTGCCGCCGGGCCCCAAGCCCGCGCCAGCCAATCGGTGTCCGCCTGAAAGCCGCCCGCTGTTACAATCACCGCTTTGGGCCGCAGGGAAAATTTCTGACCTTCCGCCGTATAATCCACACGCCGGATCACCTCATCTTGTAGCTCCAAATGAGTAACGGCGGCCTCATAGCGTATCTCAACGCCCAGCGCCTCCGCCGTGCGATAATAGGCATTGACCAGCCCCTTGCCGCCGCCCAAGAAAAACGCATTCGTCCGCGAGAGCGACAACGTGCCCGAGAGAGAGGGTTGAAAGCGTACACCATGCGCCTCCATCCAGGGCAGACACGCCTCCGAGCTTTGAATGACGAGCTGTGCCAGGGCTTTGTCGGTCTTTCCGCCCGTGACTTGCATAAGGTCCGAAAGGTATTCCTCCATGTCATAAGCGCCCGTCAACGGACCTAGCGGGCCCTTATGCATGCAGCGGAAATTGCGCGTGTGGCGGCTATTGCCCCCCCGGTAGGGGCGCGGCGCTGCCTCCAAGATCATCACCCGCGCGCCGACCTCTGCTGCGGTCATCGCGGCACAAAGCCCGGCATTGCCGCCACCGATAACCAGCACGTCAGGTGCTTCTTCTGAGATAAGGGTTTGCTTTGACATCTTCACTCTCGCGTTCTAGGGTTCTTGTATCCAATCGGATACAAAAGGCAAGCGAAATGTCGAACCCCCAATCTGAACCCCAATCGAGCGGTTCTGCGGCCTATGCAAAATTGCTTGAGTTGCTGCGCTCAGGTGTCTTTGCACCGGGCGACCGTTTGCGCGAGGAAGAGGTAGGCGAAGCGCTTGGACTGTCGCGCACACCCATCCGCGAGGCGTTGCGACGGCTTGAACAGGACGGGATTGTCGAGCACCGCCCCCGCCTTGGCGCGGTCATCCGCAGCTTGTCCTACACCGAGGTAGTTGAGCTTTACGAAATGCGTTTGGTGCTGGAGCGGACAGCGGCAGAGATGGCCGCCAAGCACGGCAGTGACGCCGAGTTTGACACGCTCGATGCACTGAATGATCGGATCGCCTCAGAGCGCGACGCCCCCAGCATTGGCGCGGCCATCAATCAAGACTTCCACCTCTGCCTCTACCGCGCGGCGCGCAACCGTTTTCTGCTAGAGGCGGCGCGGGGGCTGAACAACTCGCTGCTGCTGCTCGGACCCTCGACCTACACGGATGAAGGGCGCATTGATGTGGTCGTTAGCCAGCATAGCGAGATCATCGCGGCCCTGCGCAGCAGAGAGGCCGCGAGTGCAGGCGCTGCGGCGGAAAACCATCTCCAAGTCTCGCTGAGGCACCGTTTGGAGAGCTTCACATGAAAGCGCCGATCGTCTTTTCCATGGCTGTTGGGCTTGCAGGAGCGCTCACCTTTTTGCAGTTTGGCTTGCCGCTGCCGTGGCTGCTCGGCCCGATGTTTGCGTGCCTCATCGCGGCCCTCTTGGGGGTGCCGTTAGGCGGTATAAAATGGCTAAACGACGGGATGCGGGCCATCTTGGGGGTTGCTGTTGGGGCATCCTTGACCCCGGCGGTTATTGCGGGCTTTCCCCCCATGTGGCCGACACTGCTGATGGTGCCTGTTATGACGGCCGCTATTGGTGTGCTGGGTGTTCCCTATTTTCAGCGGCTCTGCGGCTATGACTTCCCCACCGCCTATTACAGCGCAATGCCAGGCGGGTTGCAGGACATGATTGCCTTTGGCGAAGAGGCAGGCGCGAATGTGCGCACCCTCTCGCTTATCCACGCCACGCGGGTGCTCGTGATCGT
Organism: uncultured Rhodobacterales bacterium; assembly: GCA_964459535.1. Classification (GTDB taxonomy): domain Bacteria; phylum Pseudomonadota; class Alphaproteobacteria; order Rhodobacterales; family Rhodobacteraceae; genus JBCBCP01. The sequence goes on along the minus strand of CAYWNJ010000002.1, from coordinate 6,424 downwards.
GGTTGCCCTTCCCTTCTTGCTCAACACAATTTGGAACGCGGACTTGTCGAGCCCTCCTGGCGTCCCCGCAACAACGATTCCTATCGGAGAGATAGCCGTGATGGTCCTTTGTGCGTTAATTGGCTGGCGCGTCGCCAAGTGGGTTGGCCTCTTTGGCGCATCAATCCTGGGGCCCTTGATCTTAACGGCGATTGTCACGCTTTCTGATGGATTACATTACCGCCCGCCCGCCGAGGCAATCTGGGCCGCGCAGTTCTTTATCGGAACGTCTGTCGGCGGCAAATATGCGGGTATTACATTGCAAGAGATTCGACGCGACCTTGTCGCCGCCCTTGGGTTTTGCCTGATCTTGGTGGCACTCACTGTCCTCTTTGTTGAAGTAGCGCATGGCGGCGGCCTTGCCCCTGGACTGGAGGCGTTACTGGCCTTCGCTCCCGGAGGGCAGGCCGAGCTAACCGTGCTGGCGATTATCGTAGGCGCGGATATGGCCTTTGTGATCGCGCATCACGTCTTGCGGATATTCCTGGTCATTGCGGGGGCGCCGATTGCCGCGCGATGGGCTAGAATTAGGAACCACTAATCTGACACCACCAGCACAAAACCCGCAATATAGACCGACAACGGAATTTTGATTAACCCTTCCACAATTTCCGCTCTGCTTAAGCCGCCCGGCAAAACGGGGCGGTCGCGCGTTGACATCCGGCGGATGGCTGGAGCTAAAGCTTTCCGCCTTTAACCAGAGATATCTTCCCTCGAACATATCTTCCGCGCAACAGGCACTGTTGCGCCGTGCCGTTCCGCCCCCACGGGGCGGCGCGATTGCGCCTCCCCTCGGAACGGCGCTATCCGAATGGCCGCCGGGCGCCTCAGGTTAAAGGCGGAAAGCACTAAACCGCCACCTCAGGATTGATCACATGGATCGGCGTACCCTCTGTGAACGCGTCGATTTGCTCGAAAATATCGGTGAATTGCAGATCAAACTCGTCCTCGGTGACATAGCCGATATGCGGGGTCGGGAGCACATTAGGATGTGTGAGCAGAGGATGATCCCGGTCCCGCAAGGGCTCATCCTCGAACACATCCACCGCCGCATAGATGCGCCCCCGTGCGATCTCCCCCTCCAACACCCCCGGCGCGATCAGACCTGCGCGGGATGTGTTTACGAGCAGGCTCCGCGGTTTCATCTCCGCCAAGTCAGCAGCGGTAATCAGGCCCTTTGTTGCGGGCTTGAGACGGACATGCAAACTGACTACATCCGCGCCGGAGAAGAAAGCGGCCCGGCTTTCAGCAACCACGACCCCATCTGCGGCGGCACGCGCACGGCCCTCGTCCGAGGCCCACCAGATGACACGCATCCCCAGCGCCTCGGCATAGCCCGCGACAGCTTTGGCAATGCGCCCATAGCCATAGAGCCCCAAGGTGCGCCCTCGCAGCGTCCGCCCCACCCCCATTTGCCAATCGCCTGCGCGGATTGACGCGACCTGCTCTGGGATTTGTCGATAGCTTCCCAAAATCAGCGCCAAGGTCAGCTCCGCCGCCGCGTAAGAGGGCGTGCCTGCATGCATGTTTGAGCAAAGCATCACCCCATGCAGCGTGCAGGCCGCCACATCAATATGAGGATAGACCGAACGCTGAGAAATCAAACGCAGATTGGGCAGGGATGCGAGCAACTCTGCAGTGATCTTTGTGCGCTCTCGAAACAAAACCAGCGCCTCGGCCTCTTGCAACCGCGCTGCGAGCGCCGGGACGTCAGGCTCGTGATCCGTCCAGACTGTGACCTCATGGTCCGAGAGGAGCTCAAAGCACGGCAGCCCGCGCAGCGTGTCGAACCAATCGTCGAGGATATGGACTTTCATCGCGCTCTTGCTCCAAGCCGCCCTAAACAGGCGTCCAAACCGCGCGCGGGATAAAGACCTCCCCCGCCGCCAATTTGCGCGCGGTACGGGTGAGACCGGCAGAGATCACCTCAAAGCTATCGCCGTCCACGCGCGTGTCCATCAGCACGTCCAAAAGCCCCATCGGATGCTCAAGCTGCAGCCGCGCGGGCGAGGCATTGGGCCGCGCCATGATCCCATCGCCCACGGTTCCAGGGCAGAGCAAACACGCCGACAAGCATTGCGCGCCCGTCACCGCGAGGGAGGGATGGGTCTTCCACGGCATAAAATATCTTGTCAGCGCCGAGCCGCCCGCCTGCGCCGGAGCGATCAGACCAAATTTCGGCGTCACAGAATGCGTGACATCACCCATGCCCATCATGGCCCCAGCCTTTTGGCGTAGGGGCTCCATTTTCTCATAAAACGCCTGGTTTTCGTCAAGCTCTGCTAGCGTTTCTGCCCCCGTAAGCCCAAAATCCACAGCGCGGGCGATGACCATGGGCATCGCAACATCGAGGCACGTCACCTCAATCCCGTCAATCCGATCAATACGGTTCCCCGTCGGGAACATATGACCCGTCGCGCCGCCCGACACCTCCATAAATGACAGGTCAATCGGCGCGGCTGTCCCCGGCACCCCGTCAATCTGGGCATCCCCGTCATAAAGGGCCGCGCCGTTCGAGGTGCAGACCCTAGCAATAACCCGCGCCCCGGTATTGACCGCGCGAATGCGCACCTCCGTCACCGGGTCCGTCGCCGCAACCAAGCCCATTTCGATCGCCGCAGGCCCCACGCCAACCAGGATATTCCCGCAAGTCGGCTTGAAGTCTACCAAGCGCTCCTCAACACTGACCTGGGCAAAGAAATAGTCCACATCGGCCCAGCTATCCTCGGAAGGCGAAAGCATCGCCACCTTCGTGGTGACCGCCGCCCCGCCGCCAATCCCGTCGATGTTCAAGGTATGACCTGCGCCAAGCATCGCGCATAGGACCTCGGCGAGTGTCTCCTGATCCTCAGGCAAATCAGCGCGGTTCAGGTAAGGCCCGCGCGAGGTGCCGCCGCGCATAAAAAGATAGGGGATCGCGGTTTGGGTCATAGCGCCTATTCCACTTCTTTAAACGGGCTGAAGAGGGTCAGCTGAATGGCCATGGAAGATCCAGATAGCCTTGCAATACACCTGCCGGAAAGTCACGGTTCAGCGCGCCTGCAAGAACGCAAATAAAGCCAAGGCCCACTCCGGTATAGAGCGCCGCAAAGCTCCAGCTGCGTCCTGCACGAAAGCGAATGAATGCCAGCAGGAATAATGCAAGCGCCAGGACAAAACCCAAAAGCGCCGTCAAAATCAGGAGCCCTGCGAACCAAGCTAGGGTCGACCAGAGCCCGTGTTGGTTGTTATCGGCATTGCTGTATTCTCGATCCGCAAAAAGGGCATGACTCTCATCCCGAAGCATCATTTGGACCAGCAGGATGAGCGCCCCAATGATCGACACGGTTGCCACAAACTTTGGAAAGACCCGATCCGCTGCTGCATAGTCTGGGATCAGCGCCGCATTGGTATAGGCGGTCAGCAAATAGGCAAGTACGACGGCCAAAAAGACAAAGGGCGCGCGCTTTGCGCCCGATTGCACCGCACCCTCTGCCATAATCGTTTTCGCTTGGCGCAGACCTACGATGACAGAGATCAGGGTGATAAGGATCAACACGATGACAATGGGCGAGAAGATATACTCTAGCCCCTCCTCAAACCCCCGGCGAAAGCGGGATTGCGCGATTTGAACGGCCTGGTTTGCATAGGTCTCAGCAGGGTTTGACAGCACGAACCCGATCAAAAAGGCCGGACGGGACCAGTCAAACCGGCGCATCATGATGCCCAAAAGGCCAATGGCAAAGAGCAAGACGAGATCCAGAATATCTTGCCCCGATTGAAAGGCCGCGAAAGCGATGATCATAAAGAGGAACGGCGCAAGCAGCGCGAATGGGATTGTGGTCAGCCGAGCAATGCCGCCAGAGGCAGCAATACAAATCAGCGTGCCGACCACATTGGCAAGGGCGAGCAGCCAAACGATGGAGTATGTGATATCGAGATTGTTCTTGAGCATCGAGGGACCAACCTCGATTTGTCCGGAACCCAGCAGCGCAATTGCGCCGATAAAGATCGCCATGGAGCCCGACCCAGGGATGCCAAAAAGCAGCGTGGGCACAAGCCCGCCGCCCTCTTTGGCGTTGTTCGAGCTTTCGGGTCCAATCACGCCGCGCACCTCGCCCGATCCGAACTTGGACTTATCCGGGGTGGTCTGCACGCTGTGACCATAGGCAATCCAGTCTACAACCGACCCGCCAAGGCCAGGGATCACGCCGACCACCACACCGATGATGGAGCACCGGATCGAGAGCCAGATATTCGCAAACCAATCCTTGACCCCAGTCAGCCAACCGCCGCCCAGCGGTGCCCGATCCGAGATCGAGCGGTCTTGGCGCAGCAGCGCGATGATTTCGGGGATCGCAAAGATGCCAAGGCCGACAATCACCAGCTTAAAGCCGTCGACGAGGTACGGGATATCGTAGGTCGCCATGCGCAGCTCGCCCGCGCTATCGCCCTCGCCAATCGTGCCGATCATCATGCCCAGACCCGCAGCGACAAGGCCCTTGATCGCAACACGGCCCGCGAGAATGCCCACCATCGACAGGCCAAAGAGCGTGATCATCAACAGCTCGGGCGTGCGAAACTCCAAAACGATAGGCCGCGCGACCAGAATAAAAAGCGTCAAAAAAGCAGCGCCCACCAGCCCGCCAAAGAGGGAAGAGGCAAAGGCCGCGGAGAGCGCCCGTGCGGCCTGGCCCTTTTTCGCCATGGGAAACCCGTCTAAAACGGTCGCTTGGCTTGCCGATGAGCCAGGAATACCCATGAGGACCGACGCAAAGGTATCGGATGTCGGAACAACCGCGACCATGCCGATCATCAGCGCCAGGCCCAAGATCGGGTCCATCCCGAACATGAAGGGCAGCAAGAGCGACAGGCCGGCAATGCCGCCCAGCCCCGGAAACACACCGATGCAAAGCCCCATAACGACGCCGAGCACCAGGTAAGACAAAACAATGGGCTGGAAGATCAAGCCCATCGCATCCGAAAGCGCAGGCAGTGCGACCGAAAAAAGGTCCATGGCCATTTCCTCAAATAGTCAAAGCACTAAGGGGCAAAGACATCCCTACCCCTTAGCAATGAGGGCGCGGCTGACCGCGCCCTTATCGGCTTAGTCGCCCAGCTTCACGCCGTAGCGATCCGCCAACCAGCCAATCACAAAGGCTTTGGCGCTGTCTGGCACGCTTGTTGCGCTCGACAGTGCCCCTGCGGCCTCGCCTCCGGTCATCTGAGGGTATTTGCCCAAACGCTTGGCAGAGATTTCAGCAAAATCCGCCCGCGCTTTTACCGCCTCAAAGGCCTTGGAATAGGTCACGATGGCGTCTTTCGAGGCACCTGCTGGCAGGAAGACCATCTTTTGCGCGGGGAACCCGGCAATGAAGAAGGCTTTCCACGCTTCCCACTGATCGCCAGAGGTTTCGCAGCCCGCCGTCGCATCGCAGACCTCTTTGAAGGTCGGCATATCTGGGAAGGTTGGATCGCGCACGATATTGCCATCGGCATCCAATGCGCCCCAAGACATCATCGGAACGGCTGTTCCAGCCTCAACCAACGGGGTAACACCGCGCAGGTAAGAGGAAGAGGTTTGGTAATCAATATTCGCCTCGCCGCGCTCAAACATCAGACGGCCATCGCCGCGCCCTTTGATGCCAAAGACGGGCTCGACATTCAGTCCCAACATCTCCCAGGCGAGCAGCGGGACAAGATCAAGCCGCGTTGCGCCTTGGCTGCCATAGATGAAATCCGTACCCTGAAGGCCAGAGGCATCCAGCCCATTCATCTGTCCCGCAAGCTCTGGCGTCAGATACGCCACGCCGCCTGTGCCCGAAGCTAGGACCACGTTCCAGTCGTTGTACTCATAGCGCACGCGTGGATCGCCCAGAAGATAGGGAAACTGTGTCGAGCCAGACGAGCCAAAGATGAGCGTACCTTGGGTATCTGCATAGGTCTGCTCTTGGAACCAATTGGCACCCTTCGTCGAGCCCGCACCCGGCATGAACTTGACGACAACTGTCGGGTTGCCGGGCAGCGCTTCGCTGAGCAAAGGCGCATAGAAATTTGCCCACTTGGCCGAGCCGCCAGTTTCCGAGAACGGAATTACCCATTCGACGGTCTGGCCCGCCAAATCAATACCGTGGCCGTCCGCATGCGCGGTGGTTGAAAAGATCGAGGCCGCAGCCGCGAATAGTCCTGTCGCCACCCGGCGGGTGGTTTGCGTGATGGTCATAATATTCCTCCCAAGCGCGCTTTACGCGCACCAAATCTTCACCGGCTGATTCCCGGTTGTATTTGAAAAATGCACAATGAAGCTTGCACCAAGCCTTCATCCCAGGAAAAACTGCACTCATGCGCATCGTATTGATCGAAGACAATGTCAGCCTACAAAAGGGAATTGCCTATCGGTTGAGAG
>CAYWNJ010000001.1:0-29226 GCA_964459535.1 uncultured Rhodobacterales bacterium | reverse complement strand
GACGATCAGCAGGGCGGCGCAATCGGGATAGCCCGCTTTGGCAAAGTTTTCGCAAGCTTGGATGCACAGGCGGTCCATAAACTCGATGGCGACGGGCAGAACGCCCGCTTTTATAATGTCCGACACGCAAGCGCCCGCGATCTCTGCATCGTCAAAGCCGATCAGCACGGGGCGCGCGCCCTCGGGTTTGGGCAGAATGCGCAAGACCGCCTCGGTCACGACGCCAAGCTGCCCTTCAGAGCCGCAGACCAGCCCCAAAAGGTCCAGCCCGCTTGCATCCATATAAGCGCCGCCCAGCTCGACCACGCGACCCTCCATCGTCACCATTGTAACGCCCAGCAGGTTGTTCGTGGTCACGCCATATTTCAGGCAATGCGCGCCGCCTGAATTCATGGCGATATTCCCGGCAATCGCGCAGGCCAGCTGCGAGGAGGGGTCGGGGGCGTAAAAGAACCCATCCCCCTCAACCGCGCCGGTCACGCTGAGGTTTGTGCGCCCGGACTGCACGCGCACATAGCGGTCGGCGAAGTTCGTTTCCAGCACGGCATTCATGCGCGCCACCCCAAGGATGACGCAATCGGCCGTGGGTAAGGCCCCGCCTGCCAGCGAGGTGCCCGAGCCGCGCGGCACGACGGGTACTTGCTCTTCGTGGCAAATGCGCAGAACCGCCGCCACCTCTTCGGTTGTGCTGGGCAAGACAGCGGCAAGCGGCGGGCACTTATACGCCGTGAGCGCGTCGCATTCATAGGCGCGGGTCTCATTGCTGTCGCTGATCACAGCGCCGGGGGGCAAGACCGCCTCCAAACGTTTCACAAGGGCAGCTTTGCGCGCGATAATTTCAGCGCTGGGGTGGGGCATTTCCATAGGCAATCTCCAATTGGTAAGTTTATATTACCAATTTTTCGCCCTGGCAAGTGCTCAGATCTTCGCCTATCAGGCCGGTATGACTTGGATGGATCGGCTTTCTCATTTTGCGCTGCTGGACTACGTTGCAATTTCGCTGGCGGTGGGCAGCTGGGCGTTGCTGAGCTGGATCATCGAGAACGCGCCCGCACGGTGGCCGTCGATGTCGCAACTTATGGCTGACTTTCGGCGCGCGTGGATGCAGCAACTGATTACCCGCGAGGTGCGGGTTTTCGATGCGCAAATCGTGGGCAGCTTGCGGCAAGGCACGGCCTTTTTCGCCTCGACCTCAATGCTGACCCTTGGCGGCACGCTCGCGCTGATGACGAATGCGGATGCGCTGACGGGGATAGCGGGCGAGCTGTTGCTGATCGCAGATCCGGCCTTTGTCTGGGAGATCAAGCTGGTGTTTGTTGCGCTCTTTTTGACGAGCGCGTTTTTGAAGTTTGTGTGGTCCAATCGGCTCTTTGGTTATGCCTCGGTTCTGATGGCGGCGGTTCCGAATGACCGGGATGATGCGCTCTGTGCGCCGCGCGCGGCGCAAGCGGCAGAGATCAACATCACTGCCGCGCGGGCCTTTAATCGCGGCCTGCGCGCCGTTTACTTCGCGCTGGCAACCGTGGCGTGGCTAATCGGGCCGCTGGCGCTGCTGATTGCGACGGGCTTTACCTGCGCGGTGATTGCGCGGCGCGAGTTTGCCTCGCACTCACGCCGGATTTTGCTTAAAGCGCCGCCGCATATTCTGCCGCCAACCTGGGCAGCGGCGGATTAGAGCGCCTGGCCTTGAACCTAAGGGAGATCGCCCTGAACATATAGCCTGACGACTCAATTTTGATATCAATCTTTAATCGTTTCCGCTTTGCTCAAGCCGACCGAGGGTGGCGCGGTACGCGCCGCCCGTGGGGGCGGTCGGCGCGTTGCCATCCTACGGATGGCTGGGGTCTAAGCGGATACAAGATCAAAGTTCAGTCGTCAGGTTTTATTATGTGCAGCGTCATCCAACCGCGCGCCGCACCATCGCCCAATAAATATCCTGTACCTGCGCCAGGCTCAGCCGACCTTTGTCGCGAAACCAGGTATTGACCCCGGTAAGCATGGCGATAACCGCCATCGCCGTGATCTTAGGGTCTCGGACCATGAAACCGCCTGTTTCCACCCCATCTCGTAAGATCTCTTCAAGATGGTCCTCATAAGTCTTCCTCATCTTTTCGATATGTTTGAAATTTTCCGGCTCAAGGCTGCGCAACTCCATATAAGCGATAAAGACCGCCTCGGGCCGCGCATGATGAAACGAGATGTGAAAGCGCACAAATGCTTCGAGGTCTGCCTCAACAGCGCCGCTGCGTTCGGGGAGCGCCGATAAAAGCTCTGCCATATGGGTGCGCATAAGTTCGAAAAGCAGCGACTGCTTGTCAGGTATGTAATTGTAAAGCGCCCCGGCCTGAACGCCAACGGCCGACGCGATCTGCCGCATAGAAACCGCCGCATAGCCTGCATCCGCAAATAACCGAAGCGCCGCCGCGCGCACACGCGGGCCGGTTATGTCGGAATGTGAACCCATCGTTCGTGCCATTGTAGCGCCAGCCCTACCGAAACAGGTTTGTAAAGCCAAGCCTTGCAACGCGCAGGAGGCTCAGGCAAGCTCTGCCCATGCAGCGTGCAATGTTCTTGATACCGATATTACTTGCGGCTTGCGCCGAAGTGCCTGAGCTTGATCAATCGATTATTGAGAATACACGCGCCTCAGAGTACCCATCTTTGCTACCGCTCGGGGCGCTTAGAGCCCAAACAGAACAGGCAAAGGCGACCTCTGAGCCCGAGATCGACAGCACCGCGCGCCTTGCGGCGCTACGGGCCCGCGCAGCAAGGCTGAAGCAACGGGCAGTGATCGACCCAGGCGCGCGCGCCCAACTTCGCAAGCAGGAAGACGGTGAGACCTAGAGCTTACGCCCGTTCGACATACTCAAATGTCTCGGTGTTGACGATAATGTCCTCGTCTTGCCCAACAAACGGTGGCACCGATACCTTTACCCCGTTGTCCAAAATCGCAGGCTTAAAGCTGTTTGCAGCGGTTTGACCTTTCACAACCGGCTCGGTCTCGACCACTTTACAGGTCACCTTTTGCGGCAATGTCGCATTCAGAGCCTCGGTCTCATAAAACTCGACGACAATCGTCATCCCGTCCTGAAGAAAGGGCCGCCGCTCACCAAGCAAATCCGCAGAAAGCTCAATCTGCTCGTAGGTTTCGGTGTCCATAAAGGTCAGCATCCCGTCCGCTTCGTACAAGAATTGCTGATCCTTTTGCTCAAGCCGAATGCGTTCGACCTTGTCTGCGCTGCGAAACCGCTCATTCAGCTTGGAGCCATTCCGCAGGTTGCGCAGCTCGACCTGGGCAAAGGCACCGCCCTTACCCGGCTTCACGTGATCCACCTTTACAGCCGCCCATAGGCCGTCATTATGCTCCAGCACATTTCCTGGGCGAATCTCGTTCCCGTTGATTTTTGGCATTGTGGCAAAACCGTGGCAAAAGATTGAAGAAACTTGAGCACCGCCTATATCTTGATGTGTAGCGCGGTGCAATATCGCGATATCTCGTAAGTGATACGCTCCAGCTATGCAGGCAATGCAAGGGAGCCATGCAGTTTTGGGGTATCCGAATCGTTGAAGATACGCCATAAGGGCACCTACGCCTAAAACACAAGAGCAAGAATAAGGATGGACAGCGAATGAAAGATTTCGTTGATGGTACGGCCTTTAATCACGAACAAGGCAATCGTGCCCGTAAACTCTTTGCAGCGGTTGTCTTGGCTGCGCTCGACGATGCAATCGCCGATGATAAGAAATATGGAAATGGACCTGAGCAAATTGCCCGCTGGGCCCGCTCTCGCGATGGCCGCGAAGTGCTTAGCTGCGCCGGGATTGACCCCAATGAGCGCGTTGTCGAGGGTTTGATGGACTTCGTTGGCAAGGGTGTGCGCACCTCGGTCGCCTTGTCTCGCGAGGAATCCGAGCGCCGCAATGCTGCGCAACAGGCCGAAGCTGCCTAAAGCATCCAACTTTTGATCTGAAGCCTCTCGCTTCGCACACATCTTACGCGCAACAGTCGCTGTTGCGCTGGGTAGCTTCGCCCCCACGGGGCGGGTGCCATCCGAATTGTCGTCGTAGAACGCCTCAATTTTGAGATCGGGCGCTTTAGAGCGTGTTTTGTTAAATTGAATTCAAATGCGCTGCCTCTCGGCTTTGCCTCGAACGCGAATTTGAATGTTTCATTTTTCCGATTGAACAAAACAAGCGCTAGATAGGCCCCATATTGCGTCTTGGCGAAAAGCCCGGCGCGCTCGGCCAGTTGGTCCGCGCTGATCCAACCCTGCTCAAACGCGATCTCCTCGGGGCAGCCCACCTGTTGGCCTTGGCGTTCGGAGAGGGCTGCTCGATATAGCTCAGGCGGATCCCCCATTTGGCTGCCATCCCCCAGCGTGCGCTGAAACTGGGCCTGGTCCTGGGGCGTGGTGATCACGCAAATCTCTTGGATCCCCGCCAGTATCAGCGTATCCGTCCGGTTTCCCTGCTCTGACGCGGCTAGGAGTGTGGTGATAGTGTCCACCATTGATAGTGGACATCTTGAGGCACTCTATGGCGGGCAAGAAGGGCCAGAAGAAGCGTTTTTGGTCGGATGATGAGAAGCAATCGATTTGCAACCAGGCGCGTGTTTCCGGGGTTTCGGTAGCGCAGGTTGCACGTCGATATTCGATGAATGCCAATCTGATCCACAAGTGGTTGCGTGATCCTCGATTTGTGCCATCCGGGCCTTTGTCTGAGAATGACATTGAGGTTTCTGACTTTCTTGAAGTTGCCGTTGCCTCTGATCCCCCTGTTCTGCCGAACACGGGCATGGCCGTGGTCGCTGGCGGTCTGTCCGCCACCCGGGTGGACATCACTTTGTCGGATGGACGACGTATTTTGGTTGAAGGGTCGACTGCGCTGACGGCAGTTGTTTGCCTTGTTCAAGGTTTGACCACTTGATTCCTGTTCCAAGCAATACGCGCGTTTGGCTGTCCTTCGTTTGAGTGGACGGATACGCGAAAATCATAGACGGAAGCGGACAAACCCTCTCTTATGGTCTGAGCGCAAGAAGATCACTGCACCTGTAGTGAAAATCCTATACCCACAGCCACTCGATAGCTCCTGAAGGCATTAAGCCGTGGGGGTGAATAGAGACATGAGTGCGCTTGCATATGCTCGGTCGGTAGAGTTCGACATTGAAAATAGTGGGTTAGGGTTGCCGATTGCGTGGGCCCTGGCCTATTTGTGAGCACACGATCTGGGGTTTCCTACAGCATCGATGGGGCATCAGGTGTATTGTCCGTATGGCGGTTTGAAATCGACAATACTGGGTGTCTGGGTACATCGCAGAGTTTGTCCTTGGGTAATCGGGATATTCATTCCTGGGTCGAGCCTAAGTGACTATTTCGCCAACTGCTGAAAGCGGCCCCATTAGGCTTGAAAAATTTCCGCGACCAATGCTGAAACTCCGTTCATACGATGTGCTGACATCGCTGTCGCGTCTGACGTTTTCCAAACATAGCCTGACTGTAATTTTGGCGCTTGCTCCGTGCTTTGCAAAGCGCGTACGGTCACTGAACTTGCAGTGTCTACACCGGTTTGACCCGGTAGCACCAACTGACGTACGTGCTGTATGGGGGCATCATCTCCATAATCGACCTGAGTCGACCAGATGCCGGGCAGAGGAATGTCATCAATCTCAATTGATACTGCAGGTCCTGCGCCTGTGGTTACAATCACGGCAGCCATCACATGTCCACTAATCGAAAAGCGAAGTGAGTCGTCTTTATAGGCCTCAAAAGGAAGGCGAATGGCACCATTGTCGAATACCTCATGCGCGCCTCCATCAGGGTAGACGAGTACCAGGTCACGCCCTTCAAAATGCGCCGCACGCTCTGGGATCTGCACGGGCGGCTGAGCTTTGAGCAGTGTCAACATTGCTTGCTCGGCCACGCGCACGGGCAACTCAGTCAATACATTGTAATAGGTGTCATCAGCATACCAATGTGCCAAGTCCACTGACCCACGGCCCAATACAGACAGCAGTGTAGGCACATCCACATAATTGATTTTATAGGCTTCAAAAAGCCGACGTAGACCCGACAGGCAAGGATCGTCACCAAAGCTCATCTGAGTGCAGGTACTCATCAACACCGGGACAAAGGGCCGTTGCTGACGAATGCATTGTTGGATCAGCCATTCAACATGATAGAGTATGCTCTCTAATGTTTGACCAGCTTGCATATGGTCAAATTCGTTTTGTCCGTATTCCCAGAATACCGCCTCATCCTCCGGGCGATTTTGATGACTAATAAAGCGGTAGAGCGCCGTTGCGCTCGAACATGAGAGCACTGATAAGTTTGTGACCTCAACCATAGTTTCGAATTGGCGACGCATCAGGTTCACCCAACCGCCTTCCAGCATCGAATTTTGCGCGCCTAGTAACATCACAGGGCGCTTTGGCACATTCAGCACTGAAATCGGAAGTGACCTATTGATGTGAGGCAAGGTCGGCTCGCATTGAGACATTAGATCTGGAGGGAGACCCAGAATTTGAAAAAACCCCATGTCAGAGACGGTTTCGGTGGCAAACTCTTCTTCGAACTGTAACACCTCAAGCCGGCCGCGCCCTTTCCCGCCATGAGCAATCGTGGCTTCCAAAGTCGCGACCAAAGACGACCAATCTATCTTGCCTGCATGGTCGGCGGCAAATTCATCAAAGTTATTGCTGGCATAGCCTTGCCTATACATTTGGTTGTGTATTGAGCGTAACCAAGTTTCTGTATCACGCTGCATCACAACAAAAATGGGGTCATACTCAACAAAAACCTCAGCAAAAACTTCTACAATAGATGCTGCGAAAGGATAAAAACCAGTTTCGTGATAGTCACCTGTTACCGATCCTATCGGCAGGCCCAAAAGCCCTTCGTCAGTCAATAAAATCGCTGGGTGTTCAATGGCGTCAAAAACAGGCAACCACTCGGTTACGTGCTGGCGATACCCTGCCATTGTCAATTGGCCCAGCACCAGTGCTTGAGCTGCGAATTTAATTGAGTTGGAGCTGCCGTCTGCGAGGTTATAACAGGCCAGGTGTGGGTCTAGCACCGTTTGATGACGTAATAGCCAATGCTGTAGTGAACTGGAGCCGGTTTTGTGCAAGCCTAGGTGAATTACCAAGCGCGGCTTTGATGAACGCTTTGACATGGTCTGATCCTATGGCGTGCTATGGTCCAGCATAGCAAGGATTTCACGTAGGCGATTGCCATAACGCTTTGCAATTGCGTCGCATGAAAATGCGTTGCGGATCATGGTTTGTGCCGCATCTGCCTTAGCGGCCCGCGCGGCGGGATCATCGTAAACCGCACGCAGCTGAGCAGCGGCCGAAGCGATATCGGGCTCGGCCCAACGCGAGCCTTTGCGCACAAAGATGTAATCATCTTGCTCCAGCGGCGTTTCTTCGTAATCAACCAACCATGCTGTTTGGGGTGTGCAGAAGTCCATATTGCCTGAATAGCCTGTGCATACGACAGGCACGCCCAGGTTCATCGCTTCGATCATGCCAAACCCCCAACCTTCAGATTTGTGTAAGGTGACATAGCAATCGCATCCGGCCTTAAGCCTCAAGACGTCACGATAGCTGAGCGTTTCATTCATGATGACCAATCGAGGATCTTCGGCGACAATACGGTCTACCTGTTCCCACAGCTGCATTTGCACAAGGTCAAAGACACTATCGCGGTTCTGTGTTTTGATCACCAGCCGCGCTTCGGGAACGCCTTCAAACGCTTTCTGGAACGCGAGCAGGACATTTACCGGGTTTTTACGCTGGACAAAGGAGAAACTGTCAAAGGCGACCAGGCAGATAAAATGCTCTTTGGTGAAAAGAAACCGCTCTTCCACAAAAGCACGGCTGTCGGTCCGGGCGATATCGGGTATGTTTTCATAACACATCCCGACATTGACCACCGGTTTGTCATGATCATCTCGGCTGTAGACCGCAGCACCGTATTCGGTGCAGACCCAGATCTCATCCAGCAAATCCATACCTAAGTAATGGCAATAAGCGGGGCGGTCGAGCTCCCAAAAAAAGTAGCCCACATTATAGCGCCCCGAAAACACATCGGGTTGATAGGCAAATGCAAGTGGCGTGGATTCGGCATTAAGATGAATCAAGTTAATTTGCGCCGGACCGTATTCGTCTATTTGAGCATCGGAACTAAAGCCTTCGGGCGCAGGATTATCGAGATCAAAGTCTACGCAGCGCAAAGACAAACCCGTGGCACGCAAGATATCCGCCGATAGGCGCGTCGCCTGACCTAGGCCTGACGCCTTGGCCAGTGGGCCGATCAATTGTACATCGACCGTCGGCAGATCGGCGCTTTCTCGTGGGGCCGGCATCGCGGCCGCTTCAAAGCGGTGCCCTGCTGGCGAAATGGTCAGAAAGCGGCGCGAGGCCAGATCAAACTGCGCCGTGCGCAGCATGTGCATATAGCGCTCAGCGCTCAGTGACAGACGGGTTGGGGTGTCTGTTGCGACCTCGGATACAGCAGAGCGTAAATCGTGGACAAAATTTTCTAAGGCACTTGGCATGTTGTCGGTACCAGGTGCCAGCAATTGGGTGATCAAACCTGAGGGGATATAGCGCAGCAAATCAGGGCGCTGTATTGCGCGGAGCAGCATGCACAGCACCAGCGTCTTACGCCCTTGAGCACTGCCGGCATCAAGCCGGTGCAGAGCCGGGTTCTCATGAAAATATCGCTCCGTGAAATAACTCAACGGATAGGCGTCAAAGCGGCGCGAGGGGTGCACGCCTCGCAGTTGATCGGCAAACCGGTCCGGCACCAGGCAATCTTCAAGATAGAGCGTTGGGCAGTCCGAATAGGCCCACCAAAAGAGTATGTCGTGGTACGCATCGCGATTGTTCAGGTTTAGCTTACCCAAAAGATCTGAACGTTCTAGAAGCCGCCACCAGATCGCACGGCTCAGAACATATTGCTGTCCCCCCATCACCATCGGCGCGTTTAGATATGCAATCTGTTCCGCGCCTAATGGCACACGCCGATTTTCGCGCGAGCGGTATGTGGTAATATACCAATACAAATAGCGATCCGCCGCATCATGGCCAGGGGCTACCGCGAACTCCTCGTCTTTACGATAACGATAGCGCACGTAATCCATATACGCGGGCTGACCCGAGATAGGGATTTCGGGTATGATCTGTTCCGTCTGGAACATCTTGCCATGAGGGACAAAGGGCGGATGACGGACAGGGCCGGGCGCTGCCACGTTTTCAGGTATAGCCTCCAACGCTGCCAACAGAGCGTCGAGATCAGGTTTGAGAACATGGGCCAAAAAGCCAATATCGCTCTCTCCAACCGGCGGATCCGAGTCATCAACTTTCAATGTAACGGAACCGATCTCGAACGGTTCTGCCGACATGGTGCGCACGGATAACACCCCAGCATGATCGCGTAACTTGACAAGCAGCTGCTCACCAATGGCAAAGCGCAGCCCGCAGGTCGCATCACACCCATGGGCCGCTGCAACATCATCGCGCCGAAACTGGGCTGTTCCCGTTTCGACCAAAGTTTCCCCGGCATAGAGCCCTACAAGTATACGACCCGTGCGGTTTTCTTTATCAAATACCCAGCCCGTCAGGACGCCTTCGGGGCTAACGCCTTCGAGGTTGCCGCGATAGGGCGCTGTACTGCGCGCTTCTGCTGATTTTCGAGATGCTGCGCGCAGTTCAGATAATTTACGACGCAGGGTTGCCGGCAAGAGAGCCGCGACCCGGCTGGTCAGTTTGGGGTGTGGTTGGGTCTGTTCAACCAAGCGCGTCATAGTCAGCTTTGGCCATCATGTTGGCAAGTGCGCGTACGTCCACTTTGGGCTCCCATCCAAGAGCAGTGCGTGCCTTGGTTGCGTCACCAATGAGCAGGTCCACCTCCGCCGGGCGGAAAAACTTCTCGGAAATCTCTACCAGCTTTTTCCCAGTCTTGCGGTCGGTGCCCACTTCGTCGATGCCTTCGCCTGTCCATTCAATATCAAAGCCAAGCTCTGCGGCAGCGAAATTCACAAAATCGCGGATTGGCGTGGTCACTCCTGTCGCGAGCACATAATCATCAGCGCTGTCTTGCTGCAGCATGCGCCACATGCCTTCCACATAATCACCTGCAAAGCCCCAGTCGCGCTGCGCCTCCAGATTGCCCAACACAAGTGTATCGCTGCCACCCCGGGCCATCTTGGCGAGAGCCATAGTGATTTTGCGTGTCACGAATTCTTTGCCGCGCAACGGGCTCTCATGATTAAAGAGGATCCCGCAGGAGGCGTGCATGTCGAAACTCTCGCGGAAGTTTACGGTGATATAATGGCCATAAACCTTGGCCACGCCATAGGGTGAGCGGGGATAGAAGCGCGTGGTCTCCGATTGCGGTACCGCCTGTACCAGCCCGTACATCTCTGAGGTGGAGGCTTGGTAGAAACGGGTATGAGGCGAGACGGAGCGTATGCTCTCCAGTATCCGTGCCACCGCAACACCGTTCACATCAGCAGCGTAGATGGGCTGATCCCAAGAGGATCCAACAAAGCTCTGCGCGGCAAGATTGTAAAATTCGTCATATTGACCGTCACGAATGAGACGGAAAATGTTCATCATCTCGGAGAGATCAAGCTCGTGCAGGGTCACATCTTTGAGCACACCGACCTGCTCCAAACGAACGGTCTCAGGTTGCGAGATTCGGCGCACGCCGCCATGCACCTCATAGCCCTTTTCCAGCAAAAGCTGAGCCAGATATGCACCGTCCTGTCCTGTGATGCCAGAGATAAATGCCTTTTTCATATGTATGTCCAATCTTGAGTGCTCACAGCCTTTTGCATGTATTCTTCATCCAAGCAGATGGCTGCGGTATGCCTGGAAATAAGTGCGATAGATCGCAATCTGGATAGACGAGCTGCTATTGCGCAACATGTTCCATGAACCATTCGTAGGTGCTGTGGAGGCCGTCTTCGAGGGTAATTTTGGGCTCCCAGCCTGCAGCCTTCAGCTTGTCCGCTGACATCAACTTGCGTGGTGTACCATCGGGTTTGGATAGATCATGGCGTAGATGACCCGAGGTGCCGACAACGCGCATCACCAACTGCGCCACCTCGGCAATTGAGACTTCGTCACCGCTTCCCATGTTGATATGTTCATAATCTTCATAGGCACGTAGCACATAGACGGCGGCATCGGCCAAATCATCTACATGCATGAATTCGCGCAGCGGTGAGCCAGTGCCCCAAATTTCCATCCCATCTTCACCAGCAAGCTTAGCCTCATGCGCCTTGCGCATCAGCGCAGGGATCACGTGGCTAGAAGCCAAGTCAAAATTGTCATAGGGACCATAGAGATTTGTTGGCATACCCGAAACAAACCGCGCGCCGTATTGTTTCATATAAGCCTGGCACAATTTGATCCCTGCAATTTTTGCAATTGCATACCACTCGTTTGTTGGCTCTAGCGGACCAGTCAGCAAAGCATCTTCGGTAATCGGTTGTGGTGCCATTTTGGGGTAGATGCAGGATGAGCCCAAGAACAGTAGCTTTTCCACATCATGGGTATGGCTTAGCGTGATCACATTGTTCTGAATCGCCAGATTTTCGTATAGAAAATCGACCGGGTAGCTGTCGTTCGCCAGAATGCCGCCCACCTTCGCCGCGGCGAGCACGACCATATCTGGCCGTGCGTCTTTAATCCAAGCATCCACCGCACTGCGGTCACGCAGGTCGACCTCAGAACGTGACACCGTGAGGATCTCACAATCCTCCGAGGCCAGGCGCCGGACAATGGCAGAGCCCACCATGCCTCGATGACCCGCAACCCAAATCTTCTTATTTTGCAATGATATCATTTGTTAAATCGCATGGCTGTTTCGCTACCCCTCAACTTGGAGGTTTCTTTAGCAAACCGTAAAGTTGAACAAAAGGCCTAGCTGCTGCGCTCTGTAAATCCCGACAAACTTGGACCAAGCAACACTTCTGAGAAATACAGTTGCTAGGCCAAAGGCTTAAAAAGCGGGCAGATCAGTGATTGCTCAACAGTGTTCGGTAATGCCTACGCAGCAGCATCAGCCCCGTCACAAGGCATATCGTCGACAACCCGATCACATAGGTAGGAGAGGCGAATGCGGCATCATATTCGCTGTAGAACCCGGATCGCGATATACCGATATTGTGGACCAAGGGGTTCCACCACAGCCAGTTCTGGTACTTCTCTGGCAGTGTATCAAAGATAAAAAATGTCCCTGATAGAATAAACCCTGGCCGCATCATGATCGACCAAGCGCGCTGCATGACCTCGAAGCGGGCAAAAAGGTAACAGTTCAGCGTGCCGATCCCGAGCGCCAAGTAAGCGGTCAGAGCCCATGCCTGTAAGATGACGGGAAAGTCCATATTTGTTCGCGTTTCAAACAGAGCAAAACAGACTGTGAAAACGATATAGGCCACGAGGCATTCGGTCATCGTGTTGAGGATAAAGCGGGCGAGGATCGCATCGACAAATGTTACTGTCGGATAGGCCAAGAGCTGTTTAGAGTAGAGCAATGACAGCGCAATTTTGCTGTGTACATCATTGAACATGCCAAAAAGAAGCATTCCCGTAGCATAAAAAGTGGGAAAGCTGATGCCCAGCGGCGGCTTGTCGAAAAACGCAGCAAAGACCAGCGATAAAAGTGCGATACCGCCCACCGGATCCAAAATCGCCCACATATAGCCTCCGGGTGAGCGGCCATAGCTCGAGCTCATCTCGCGCAGCATCAAAGCAGAAACCGCCCTTAGCATGCGAAACCGCCGCCGCGTGTCCGCGCGTGGTGGAACTGCATTTACATCTGTCATCGCCCGCCCGCTTGTTGACATGGACATGAAAACGGTATTCATCATTTTATGGTCATAAATCAAAGCCCACAACACGCCCAATGACCGGACAAAACGGCAGCCAACCACATTTGCGCTCTGTCCCGGAAGGGAACGTGCCGCGCAAGGCGCCCCCTCCGCCTGCGTTCCCTGCGCCAACTATTCCAAGCGCACCCTCTCAAATATTGCCCGACACGGGCACGGGCGGCGCTGGGGCTCCTCTTGTTTCCAAAGTGCCTCCGCCAGTGCGGCGCAGTTGGATTCGCGCGCGTCATGTGCTGACGATTTTGACGTTTTTACTGTTTGTGGTCGCACCATCGGGTGGGACGGGCATTTATCTTTGGGGCTGGGCCGCAGACCAATATGCCTCGCGTATGGGCTTTGCCGTGCGCCGTGAAGAAACAAGCTCGCCGCTTGAGCTCCTAAGTGGTTTCACTCAGTTCTCTGGTTCGAGTTCAAATGATACAGACATCCTTTTCAAGTATATCAAGAGCCAGCGTTTGGTCCGGGAAATTGACGCACAGCTTGATCTGAGATCGATCTGGAGCAAGCCTGCGGACGATGTCGTTTTTACTTTACAGCAAGATTCTTCGATCGAAGAACTGCTCGAATATTGGAACAAGATGGTCCACGTCACCTATGGTGCCGGCTCGGGATTGCTCGATGTAGAGGTGCGTGCTTTTACCCCGGAAGATGCTCATGCCATCACAGCGATGCTTTTTGAGCGCAGTGCTGAGCTCATCAATGATCTCAGCGCGATTGCGCGCGATGATGCGATCTCTTATGCGCGGGCTGATCTGGAAGATGCACAAGCCCGGCTCAGAACAGCGCGAAAAAATGTCACAAGCTTTCGCAATGAAAATCAAATGATCGATCCAGAGGTCGATTTACGCAACCAAACTGGCCTTGTTGGCAGCTTGCAGGTGCGTCAAGCGGAGGTGTTGATTGAGCTTGATGTGCTACGTAGCACTGTCTTAGCCAGTGATCCCCGTATCGCTCGAGCAGAGCAACGCTTGCAGGTTATTGCCGAACGGATTGAAGCCGAGCGGGCGAAGGTGGGTGTTAACAGCGTCACATCCAATACGGATGGTCGTGGGATGGCTGGTGTTGTGGGCGATTATGAGCGATTAATCGTTGACCGCGAATTTGCAGAACGCGCCTATCTTTCCGCTCTTGCCGCTTATGACGCAGCTCTTACGGAGGCCCGTCGTAAGAGCCGTTATCTGGCCGCTTATCTTGAACCGACCATCGCTGAAACTCCGGAATATCCACACCGGTTGTCTTTGCAGTTCCTGATTTCCCTGTTCCTGTTCTTGGGCTGGGCAACGGCGGTGCTGATCTATTATTCAGTTAAGGATCGCCGGTAGACACGGGGCTTTGGGTTCATGATCAAGTTTGAGAATGTCACCAAAGTTTTCCATCTCCATGGTCGCAAAAAGGTTGTGGCCGACAACATCAACGCAGTGTTCCCCACTGGTAGCTCGGTTGGGCTTTTGGGTCGCAATGGGGCCGGTAAATCGACACTTCTGGAGATGATTGCTGGTACTTATGAACCAACCTCTGGGCGGATTGTCAGCACGGGCTCTATCTCATGGCCTGTGGGTTTTGCCGGTTCTTTCCACGGTGAACTAACGGGGGCGCAGAATACGCGTTTTGTCGCACGCATTTACGGGGTGGATGCGGATGAACTAATTGAATTTGTTGAAAGTTTTGCCGGTCTAGGTGTGCATTTCAAGTTACCGTTTCGGACCTACTCTTCGGGGATGATGTCACGTTTGGCGTTTGGGGTGTCGATGGGCATTGGTTTTGATACATATCTGGTTGATGAAATTACGGCCGTGGGGGACGCCGCCTTTCGCGCGAAAAGCTCCGAAGTTTTCCTAGAGCGAATGAAATATTCTGGTGCCGTCGTGGTGACGCATTCGGTCGATCAGGTGCGAGAGCTGTGCAATGCGGTCGCGGTGCTAGATCAGGGGCAGATGACCTATTATGAAGACATCGAAGAAGGTATCGCGCACCATAACCAAAACATGCGTATGCTCAGTTAAGGGACGCTTACGGCTGGGGGCGAAATAGTACGTTTAGCTCACCAAGCCGTGTCCGTAAGGGGACCGCCCGCTGATATAGCTACAAGATGGTCGTTTCCGCCTCAAACTGTGTTTCATTTGGCTGGTACGATGACTTTATCAAAGAGGGGGCCGTTTTCGTACATCCGCAACTGACCCCCTCTGGCGATGCGGTTACAGCGCCCCTCTGGTGACATTGCTGCACAACACCCTGTCCCGCTGCCCGGCCGTCGAAACGCAGTTTCGATGAGAGAGGGCAGTGGTCAGACTACATTTGTCGCTTGGCAATCAAACGCCCGTCTGAGCCCGCCGGACAGTTGAGTCAGTTGAGAGCCCCGCACCCTGCGCGCTTGCCCAAACGGGCAATTTCTCGTTATCAATGAAGGGCCAGCGGGGAGCAGGTCATTTGATTGGCGTAAAAACCTGTTAGAGGGGCGGTATGGCTTTACAAGTAGGTGATTTCTGATTGCGCCCTATATTTATTACTCTGAGAAGGTAGTGCACCGATGACAAGACCTGTTGTCCTTTTTGGACTTATTCGGGGTGGTAGCTCGATAACAGCGCGGTTAATGCACATTTTAGCACTCTCCAGTGGGTGGGAATTACATAATCCGTTGGAAGAGGCCTATAACAACGGTGTGCGAACGTCCGACATTCCGACAGAGGCGTATGACCGTCTTCCCAGACAGAATGCCATATTCGGCCCCTTCCGCGAATATGATGCGGCCTTTGAAAGGTTCCGTACGGAAAAGTACCAAAAAGTCATCGTGATGCGTGATCTGCGTGATTGTGTCGTGTCGCAATATTTCGCGTACGGACATATCCATTCGGTTTTTCGTGAAGGCCAGTTAACGGATCTTAATGAACGCGGCCGCCACATTAGGCGTGATCTTGACACTTATGCACAAGACGAGATTGCGAACTACCTTGCTCATGCCAGAAATTATTTAGATGTACTATCTAGCGAACCGGAGCACACATTACTGTACCGCTATGAAGATATTGCTTATGATCCCATTACTTGGCTGCAAGATGTGGTGCAAAAAACCGGTTTATGCCCAGATGCAGCGGCATTTAACCAGGCGGTGATAGAAGCGGCCTTTTGGCGTGCCCATGCTGATGTGAACGAACATAACCGCAGCGGCCAGAGCGGCGGATTTACCCAATTTCTTAGCCCAGAGACACAAGCCAACCTATGGGCACAATGCGGTGACGTCATGGCGCGTTTTGGCTATGATAAAGAGCCGCAATACGCGCGAGATCGCTATGTGACAACGACGAGGCAGACCTCGGATCTGGCACGGTTGCTTTACAACCAACGTCTTCAGATTGACGAACTCAAACGTGCGGTCTCATCCTTACAAAGTCAAAATGGGCAACGTATGCAAGAGCTTAATAATCTTTATCAGATTCTCAGCGCGCTTGACGCTAAAGTCAAAAAGCCCGCACGCCAGCCCCGCAAAAGGCGACGCCGTGGCCTATCCAAAATGTAACGTGAGTGATTTGATCGCAAAGGCCAGATCGCGGGCTTCTACCTTGGGTACTTTTATCTGGTGACCTAGCTCAAACCCCAGTTCAAACTCCGTAAGATCAGCCAAATCCATAGATTTGGGCAACGTCAGTCGGGTGGCCTCGAAATTTGACTTCAACGCGACCTTACCTAGCCTCTTACCTGCAAATTTCACTGACACGTCATAGGATGCAAGACCCCGCATTTCCAGTTCAATTGCTGTGATACAGGAATGGGGCACCTTTTTAGCATCAAAGAGTCTTGCCGTTGGGCAGGATATCTTCGCACTGCGTTGAATTGCCCAGACATGGCCAGGTTCAATATCGGACCAGCCGGTCTCCAACATGTATCGCCCGTTGCCATAACCAAAGACGATCACGGACCGATCATCATAAGCGCTTTCATGTGTAGCCTCTCTGCTTCGTTGTGGTTTTGAAAATTTCACAACTTTGTCCCAGGTGCCAAAAGCGCTGACGAACTCGGCCTTACTTTGCAGCGCCTCAATATAGGGGCCAAGTCCGCGCTGATAGGCATTTATGATTTCCAGGATTACATCGCGATGGCCGGGCAAGCCATGAGGTACAACACTCGCTGCACCGGACTTCACAAAGGCGCAAATTGGCTCTCGGTCGGCAAGCCAATCCTCACGTTTTCGCTGCAGGGTGAGGCGGGCATTGTGCCCAATACGGGGAATTTCCTTTCGTATAGACCGTAGATCGATATGTTCGGATGTATTCTTGAATAAAATCCCGTTCTGCAGCGAATGGATATATTCATTGTGGGTCGGCAAATCATTTGCAATCACCAGCATTCCGCGCGCCATAGCCTCTAAAAAGGCCATTCCAATACCTTCGGCTGGGCGCGGTGCAAAAAAGACATTGGACTGAAGCAACAGATTTTGAAAATCTTTGGGGTCTTCGAACCAGTCTGATAAGGTCACCTTCATTTTAGCTTTAGAAATAAGCGACTTATCAAAAACCGTATTGTTGTCCGACGGGACATGCAGGTGTAGGCGGTCTAACTGACCATCAATTAATGACAGCACGCGCGGCACTGAGACTTGTGAGTCCGGGAGGCGTTGCCAGAAGAACCCACGCAGTTCGTCAAAGTTGTCCACGGGTTCAAAATCTTCTGGGTCCAGGGCATATTGAGTCAAAAAACTGCGCGAGCCGGCTTTAAGCGTCATACTGTGCAACGCGACGCAAAAGTTCACATATTGCGCTTGCCGGTTCAGCAAGAAATGTTCTACGGGCAGCCCGCCTGAGCCGTCGTACATCTGCGACACTGTCACCTTTTTGCCAGCCGCTAAAAACAAAGGTGTCAGAAAGTCCATTTGGCAGATGAAGACATATTCGTGCTCCGTCTCGGCCATTGCTGGATCAACCGGCGCGTCTGGTTCAATATAAAGCGATGTGACCTCAAAGGCGTCTTGAAGCAGCTCGACAATAAAATCTGTAGAATGTGTCTTTTTGTGAAATGCGTGGTCAACAAAGAGCAGCGTAGGTTTGACCATTACTCTGTTCCTCTCAACCACTGATCGCAGGCGGTTTTAACATCTTCCATATAATGGGTGCGCGCCTGGGCGGCCCGAGCGTGCAAATGCCGATGTGGCACGCGCGACAAATAGCTGATCGCTTCGGCAAAATCGTCAATCGTTTCCACGAGCTCGCCCGCATTATAGAACCGCGCCTGATCGGCAAAACCCGTGCCCGCTTGCGCGATCACCAGCCGCTCAAACATCATTGCCTCCATCAGCATGGCTGAACCGCGCCAGGCATAGGTCGCGGTATCATAAGGCATCAGAGCCACATGAGAGGCTGCGAAAGCTTCGATGATCTCATCATAGCTGACCTGCCCCGCCATCAAAGTTACATTCGGCTGAGACAACAGCGCACGAATATAAACCTCATTCTCGGCTACCTGTGAATCTGGCAGGGATTGCACAATAAAATGCAGATTTTCCGCCCCTGCGCGCGCGTTGGCTTTTTGGATAATCTCGACCAGGTTGAAAAAACCTTTGTCGGACCGTGCGCTTCCCCCGGCAAGGAAGGTTGTACGATCGGACTTTTCTGGGGCAGGCAACGGCACCACCTCGGGTGAAAAATAGGGCACTGTAATGACAGGGCATATCAAGCGTTCCCGTAGACGCTGCGCATATTTTGGCGTCTCCGCACAGACCGACACGCGCCTGCCTTGCTGAACATAGGCATTGAGTACGGCGATGCATTTCTCAAAGGCCGCCTCGCCCGTCAGTCCAAGAGCCGCGTTTTCCAGAACGCCAATAAAACGGATATACAGCAATGGCAAAGTGTGCGGCGCGCGCGTGTCGAGTACCGCGACAATCCCAAGCAAGCTATAGTAATCCACACCAGGGAACATGATTGCATCATCGCTGCCGATATTATGGCGTTGAATCAATTCAAGGAAATCTGTGGTAGAACGTCCTTCTGGGCTTTGACCTAAAAAATGGGCGTTAAAGGCGCTTCGTTCCCCATCGCGTCGGTCAATCTTCAAACCAAAGCCGTACTGAAACTCGAAGAACCGCTCTATTCCATCCTCTTTTGTAGTACCCGGCAAATGATATGAGGCAACGCTAACAGCGTCGTTACAATAGTTGGCGGCCATATCTCTGAAATATTTTATGGCGTTAAGCGTGTGCCCGTATTCCATGGCACAAACTGGATCGACGACAAATATTCGGTTCATGACAACCCCGGAGAACATGCACGCTGCAGGTGAAATAGCGCTACAAGATTCGTTTGTATCGGGCATAATGCACTTGGTCTCTGACATCCAGCACAGATGGGAACGGGATGTCCCTCGACGTCATGCGCTGCCACCCGGCCTAGGGTCAGGACCCTAGCGCGAAGTGCCCTAGATCTTGAAATCTCCCTTAAGAGCGCGCGTAAATATCTTCATAGCGAATGATGTCATCTTCGCCCAAATAAGAGCCAGTTTGCACCTCGATAAGGATCATCGGCACCTTGCCAGGGTTCTCCATCCGATGAACTGCGCCAAGAGGAATATAGACCGACTGGTTTTCGGTAACCAACTTAACATCGTCGTCTATAGTCACCAGGGCTGTACCTTGCACGACGATCCAATGCTCCGAACGATGATGATGGCTTTGCAAACTCAGAGCAGCGCCAGGATGCACATAGATACGCTTCACTTGGAACCGTTCACCAATGACGAGACTTTCAAACCACCCCCAAGGTCGACGATCAATGGGAAAAGTGGTTGCTTGCTTGGTGCCGCGCGCCTTTAACTCACTGACCACTTCTTTCACATTTTGAGTTTTCGAAATATCAGCGACCATGACGGCATCACGGGTGGCTACGGCAACTATATTCTGAAGACCGATCCCAACCAATTCTACGTCAGGTGTTTCAGAGCGCAAAAGCACGTTTTCACAATTATAGGCTGTAGAGTTATTAGAGACCGAATTACCTACCGTATCAGTTTCAGATTCGCGCCAAACCGCTTCCCAACTGCCTAGATCAGACCAATCCCCATTAAAGTGCACGACGCTAATATTCTGGGCTTTTTCCATCACAGCATAATCAATGGAATCCTCAGGGACCTTGGCCCAAAGATCTGGGTCGATACGCGTGAATTCTAAATCTTTCTTAGCAGCGTTCATCGCAGCTAAAACTGTCTTGTAGATCGCAGGCGCATAAGTTTGGAATGCCTCAATCAGAACCGAAGCTTTGGCCAAAAAGACCCCTGAATTCCACAAGAACTGATCGTTTTCGAACAGTTCCTTAGCCTGAAGGGCGTTAGGCTTTTCGATAAAACGAACCAAGTCAGACAGGCCTGGCTCTATTTCGTCACCTGCCTCTAACCAGCCATAGCCAGTCTCTGCATGCTGTGGAGCTATGCCAAATGTTACGATCTGCCCAGCCTCAGCAGCTTTGAGACCTAAAAGCGCGCTCGCGCGGAACGCCTCAGGGTTGGCCACGGCATGATCTGAAGGCACCAACAGCACATAGGCGTCAGACGATTGTTGCGCGACATAAAGCGCAGCCGCAATGGCAGCTGGCGCCGTATTGCGTCCCTCGGGCTCGATCAGGATATCGGACGGTTTAATGTCTATCTCGGCCAGTTGTTCTGAAACGACAAAGCGAAAATCATCCCCCGTAACCACAAGCGGATCATAGAATTCCGGCCCGACAAAGCGTCGAGCAGACGCCTGGAACAAGCTCTCATCCCCTAATAAATCGACAAACTGCTTCGGAAAACTCTTGCGTGACAGCGGCCAAAGTCGCGTGCCAGAACCACCACAAAGAAGAATAGGCGTGATCATGTTTGTTCCAATCTTGGTACTATAAACCGTTGTTTAGGAACTCGCCAGTGTCGCTGCAAGGCGATAAGGTGACGTTGTTTCAGCAAGCTGGTTTTCAACGGCTTCGGGCAACATACCCTGCACATTGGAACCGCTGATCTCCGCGTTCGCCGCAGCCTGCCACAAGATAATCTTGGGGTCACGCGCCATTGTGCTCGAACCGTCCCCTTCGTCGCCTGACCGCCTCTCGGCAGATTTGGCTTTGCCCAATCGCCTGCTGGGCAATGGGTTACGCTGTTATCTTCAGCCACTGCGATGCCTCCCCCTCAAACATGTTTGTCGGGAAAACGCCCCACCGGGGTCTTTTCTGATCCTCCGCACCTTCTACGATCCGCAGCCTTTCAGCCGGACCACACCAGATGGGGGCAAGGGGCGGTGGTCGATGGCTACATCACCGGAGATGCTGTGCAATCCAATGTGCATGATACTCGTTTTGGAAAATTGCTGCGCGTCGGTGGCTTTGGCTGGGGCCAGAGCGGTGATGCGCAAGTGAATGTGGCGCTTGATAACACGACCACCTCGGGTGTGCACCAGTTCTCACCCTTGGATCGGCCTTCGCCTTTGCTCAATACGGGCGGACCGTTTTTAGTTATTCGCTATTCGTCAGAGCTATGCCCGAAAGCGTCCCCGTGTGGGGCTAGGGTCAGGTCAGCGATCAGCCATTGGTCCACTTTTGCATCCGATTAAACAGTCGGCGTGTGCGTGCCTTAATTTGAGCTGCGATTCTGTTGGGCATAATGCGTGCAGCGGCGTCCGCCGCTAGAAGAGCCTCCAGTGCACGGCAAATACATTCATCCCAAGCGGAGATGTCTTCGATGGCGATAATCCGCTCCTTCTGAGGGGGAAGTGCCGGAAGATCTGGCGCGGGACGCTTAGCTGCTGCACAGGCGCGGCTCACACCTTGAAGCAAGGCGGAATGCAGTGTGTACAGCTCACTGGCCACGCGAAAATCGTCTTCTGTGGTTGGGACATGTGGCGGGCTGTGAGCAAGGGCCTGAATGTCTGAGGCGCTCACGAAAGGTTCTAAAAGGGCCAGTTCGCTCATGTGCTGGGTCGCCAATTCAGACATGTGTTCAGCATCAAAGGCCCACAGACTGGGCCCAAGATCCACCCGGCACCATCGCTGGAAAACGAACTCTGTTTTGCTGTCATGACCATCGACGCGAAAAACCCGGTTCCGCCGCAACACACCGATCAAACTGCGCGGAGAGGCTGTATTGCGTTGCCCCGTTTTTTTCAGCCGCACGCCTGTTGCATCAGTAAATTGGCCCAAAACATCGCCATGGGTCATGCGCACATGCAGCCGCACATGGGGCAGCCGGCTCCATAACTTCAACTGATGACCAAAATCATAGCGTATCCCACCCTGCCGCAACCAGTCGGCAACACTGCCTTCTAGCCAAACGCCCCATTGCCAATAAGCCGAGTTCAGCCACTCTGCCGGAGCCCGCAAAAAGACGACAACATCGACCCTTGGGTAGCTCATATCAGCCAAAATATCAGCAAAAATACCTGGCGCGTTGATCCAACCCTCCGAAGAAAGGATCGGTATGAAATTTTCTTCCTGGCCCAACCTATGAGCCTGCATGATGGCTTCGGCAATCGGGGCGGGGTCTTGCTTGGGGTCAAAATCCGGAAAGCTGGTATAACCAAATGGCGTTGTTTCAGCATATCGGGTCAGCGCCGCGCCAGATAACAATTCCAACCCGCCCTCACCAGACAGAACAGACATGTAGCGATGTTCGGGGCGCTCTGGGGAATTCAAAATTGGATCCTGGCTCAGAGTATATTGTAGGGCCGAGGAGCCACATTTTGGAGCCCCAATATGAATTAGCATGCTGCGCTTGGTGCTCATGGCGTCTGTCTGCCTCGCCGTAAGATGTCACAGAGGAAATCAGGCTCTAACCCCTCTTCGATTGCATCAAGTGGCAGCACATATCCTTGGTCTATATCTGCCACAGCATCGGCTTGGGCACCCAAGTCAAATACCAGCACCGGCAGACCGGTCGCTATTGCCTCATGGGTGGTAAATGAAAAGGTCTCGGGCCAAATGGACGGGATAATCCAGCCCGAAATTTGGTAGCGTTGGATCAAAGCCGGAATGTCTTTGGGCTCATAAGATCCGTGAACAATCCCAGGCTTAGATAGGCTATAGCTGGGGTCGATATGCCCAATAATGACCAAACGTAAGTCATTTCGCTGTGCAAGCTTCCGGCTCAATTGCTCTAGGACACCGGCCCCTTTTTGTGCCCCTATGTTGCCCAAAGCGGCGATCGTAAGCGTCCTCGCGTCAGTGGCTGACGCAACAGGCAACAGTGGGCTGTGTAAGGTGTGGGGGCGGACCTGAATGCGTGGGGCCGCCTCGGGCCAAACCTGCCTGACAATCGCGGCACTGCTCTGAGAAAAAACTGTGATTCGATGCGCCGCGGTTATGAGTTCTCCCCAGCTCGCTTGCCAATGTGCCAGCGAGATACGTTCATTTGGAGCATCGAAGCTATGAGCGTGATCATTCTCACTCGGACTGCCTCCGCGCGGCACCCCACGATAACCCCCATCCTCGCCCAGCAAAGTGTAAGACGGGCTGATCGGAAAAAAATCGTGGAACAAAACCTCCAAGCGGTGCTCACCATTTGATGCCAGCTCACACAAGATGCCTGGCAACTGATGCGCCTCGCGCATGCCAACCCCACAGGAGTAAATTATCCGCCGACGGGGCAGACGATGTAGCAATGTGCGTACCAGCTCTGTTTCATCCGTCAGCCCTTGGGTCATACCCAACTCTGAATGCAGTTCAATGTTCCAGCGTCGCCCTAGGCCGACACGCAGCACGACCGCGGCATCGCCCATCTGCGTATGTTCCTTAAGGCGGCGTTGCAGCCAGGCCTCGGCCCCACCACCCATCGCATGCGCCAGATAGATCGGCACCGCATCGCCTTTTTGAGATAATGCGGCCCAGTCTAACCCAAGCGCTAGGCGAAATGTCACCAACGGGTCAGAGCGAATAAAATCCTGTACCTGCGCATCATAGCTTGGATAGCGCCGGCTAATTTCAGCGCCGTTACGCGCCAAAAGAAGCGTCTTTTGCGTCTGCCCAAAAGAGGCCCCACCACGGTGTTCCACAAAAAGATTCACAGCTGCGACATGCCGTCCACCCAAGGCACGGGTTTTCTGGCACCAATCGACCTCTTCACCATAGCCCCGGCCGAAAGCTGGATCAAAATTCGGCACCTGTGCCAAAAAATGGGGCGCAAGCGCCATACAAAAACCCACACCGGTCGGAATGTCGATATCGTGTGCTGGGCGTAGGGTTTGCGCAGCAACGTCGAGCCGATCTACCATTCCGTCGGCGAGCGCATGGGGTTGGCAGAGTGTGGGGACGCAATACAGCTCTGCATCATTTGAAAGCGGCGTAACCGAGGCAACCGTCACATCCTCCAGCGGGGCCAGCAGGCGCGGTAACCATCCGGGCGGCACCCAAGCATCCGCGTTCACCAACACCACTGGATCGCCTGGTGCCTGTTGCGCCGCCAGGGACAGACCAACATTCACAGACCCAATGAAACCAAGGTTCTCAGAATTTTCTACGAGATCCACCCGGTCTGCGTTTTCGGCACACCATGCACGCAGAAAGGGGCGGATTTGAGGATCGGGCGAACAATCCTCAATGAGGATGAGTTTCCAATTCTCTCCAGAATGCGCCGCTATCCGGCGCAACGTCTCTGGGAGTACATCAAAACCGTTGTAAACCGGCAATATCAGCGCCGCGGGGCGGGCGATTACAGATGGCGCATCATCGGCCAACACCACAGTAGAGTGCATCTGCACGGCAGCACGGATCGGCACAAGATAAAGCCGTTCTTTGAGCGTTTCCCGCGCGCCCATTTCCCCACGGTACAGCCAGCGCCATATCAAAGGCAGTGCTCGGATGATATCAACAAGATAAGGCCCCAACAGCAGCGACCGGCGCAGGCCGTAAGCCCAATGCGTCACTCCGGAAAAGCTTGTTTCAACCACAGTCCCGTCTTGTTGGACTAAGACCGAAAAGGGGCCTGGCTCAAAGGGCTGATCGACAGCAAAACCGCGCTCGGAACTCCCTGGTTTGTTTATATGTGGTACGGCCCAAGTGGTTGCACGGCCTTGGCGTAATCCTATGCGATCACCCATACCCCAGCCTTCCAGGTACAGGCGTCCACCTTTCACAATAACGCTATCCACATGCCCGCCCCCTTTCAGGGGGCCGGTTGGTAACTTTAACTGCAAACGCCCAATAGCGTAACGCTGAAAGATGCGCCAAATACGCGTTAGAGGAGCCGATCTGTTGGGCAAACCCTGTCCCCTCTTAGAACGCCCGCCGCGCTGGTTCTCGCATGAGATATTTCAAATAATACGTTACAGCCTGAGCGGTCACAAGTCGCCCCTCTTCGAGACATAAAAAGAGACCCAGCCCAGAAACGCTTTGTCCACTGAGCTGAGGCGCACCCGCCCAGAGGCGGCCCAGAAGGCGCGCCAATCGGCCTCAAGCGCGTAGACATCCCAGCCAGGGGCTAGCGCGCGGGCGGCCTCCAGCGCCTCGGCACTGGGGCGCGGGGCAGCGGCATCTGGTTCAATCAGGCGGTGAGGGCGCACATGCAGCATGTCGCCTGGCCCTTCTTCAAGCTGGTAATCGGGCAAGGTTTGCGCCGCAATAATCCCCCGCAGGGCCGCGCGGAAGACGCGCAAAGGCGCGGCGCTGCCCGCCTTTTTGTGCAAAATCGCAACGCTCACACGCCAATCCGGCTGGCGCCCGCAATGCTTTCTGCACAGCTCGTAGATCCGCCGCTCCAGCGGTTTACGGAGGCGAAAATAGTCCCGGCTGAGCGTGAGCACCGCCCGCGCCTCCACCGCACGAAAGAGCCATTCCGACAGCACCACCGACACCGAGATCATCCGCCCACCCTTGGTGCGGCGCTGGATCTGCCAGCTCTCGATCAGACCAAAACCGGCGGTTGTCTCAGCCCCGCCGGTGGCTATGTTGGTGGTGATACGCGTGCCCGCCAGCCGCTCAAAGGCCTCGCGCAGCCGCACATAGCTGTCCCCGCCCGTGTCCCGATTGGTGGCCACCAAAAGGTCATGCGCCTTGAGCGTAAGCCGGCGCGAGACCGCGCGACCCGCATTCAGCGCCGCGACAAGCTGGCTGATGCAATAGATCAAGATATCCTTGTCATAGATCGTGGCCCGCCCGCGCACAGACGGGGTCACCGTGACCTCTGTGCCATTATGGGCATAGCTCAGCACCCGCCGGTCAGGCCGGGTGCTAAGCGAAAAGATAGGGTGCTCCATCGAGCCCAGATCATCCTTGGGCGCGGCCCCAAAGATATCGCAGATGAAAAAATCACCTGTGGGATGACGGTCGGGCAAGCGCCCGTCTGCTTGGGTCATGGCTCTGCTCGTGCCTTCGCCGATTGTTAGCCCCGATCATGAGGGCCCGATTCTTCGGGGTTTCAGTGACACCAGCCTAGAGTTATCCACAGCCCTCGTCCAGCGATGTGAACGCCGGATCAGAGTCGCTTTAATGGGGGATCAGAGTCGCTCTATCGGGGGATCAGAGTCGCTCAAAGAAAAAGAAAGTCCAAAAAATTACGTTATTTCAATGTTATGGGTCAAACAGGTTTAGCCCTTAACTTAAAATATAACAGAATTTAACATCATATTTTTTCCACCAGCTGCAAAACCAGCCCATAGATCCCAAGGGAAGTTCTTATGGAAAAGACTGATTTACTTAGAAAAACCAGGGCGTGCTGCATCTTTCTTTCCATGTTGGCTATTTTGTGCTAACTTTGGGAAAAGAACGCACATAGGCGCAAACAGGCGATCCAGATCATGCAACGCAAACCTGCCCCACAAACCCCTCCGCCCTATTTCAACATCAACCCTGCAGAGGCGCAAGCCAGCCTTGGCACCAGCGCCAGCACCGATGATTTTGCCCAGATCGCGGCAGCCTGTGCCCAGGGGCGCACCGATCTGACATCGCGCGGACTGCAGGCCGGGACAGACCGGCAGCTGCGGCTATTCTCGACATGGGAGATCACCCGCTATTTGATCCCCGTCGCCACAGGCCATTTTCGCCGGGTGCTGAAGCAAAACCCGGACCTGCCCCAAGGGCGTTCAGAAACCGATGGCGGCGCCAAATGGTTTAGCTTTGACGAGGTGCTGCGGCTTAAGGCGCATTTCGGCCAAGAGGGCTCTAAGGCCAAAGAGTACCTGCCCTACCGTCCCAAAGACCTGCCTGCCAAACTGGTGGCGGTGGCCAATTTCAAGGGCGGTGTGGGCAAGACCAGCACGGCGGCCCATCTGGCCATGTCGGCGGCGCTCGATGGCTATAAGGTGCTGGTGGTGGATCTGGACAGCCAAGGATCGATGACCTCGATCTTTGGGGGCCAGGTGCAGGACGAATGGCAAACCGTCTTTCCGCTCATGGCCCGGCATTACGCCCAGCATCTGCGCACCGAGAACCAGCGCCGGCTGGACCGGGGCGAGGCCCCTGCCCCGCTGGATGACACGCTCACCGAAGCGTTGGAGATCCGCGCGCCCGATCTTATTCAAAAGACCCATTGGCCCAATATCGACCTGATCGGCGCCCAGCTGAACCTCTATTGGGCCGAGTTTCAGATCCCGGTTTGGCGCATGGCCGCGCGAGGCTGGAAGCTGTGGGATGCGCTGACGGACAGTCTGGAGGCGGATGGGGTTCTGTCAGATTATGATGTGATCTTCCTCGATACGCCCCCTGCCCTGGGCTATCTGACCATCAATGGGCTGGCGGCGGCGGATATCTTGCTCGTCCCGCTCGGCGCTTCGTTTTTGGAATTTGACAGCACGGGCCGGTTCTTTGACATGCTGCACGCCACGTTCGGCTCGATCGAGGAGGTCGAGAATGTCGCCGCCCGCGCCTTGGGCCGGGAAGGGCTGCAATTTGAATGGGATGCGGTGCGCGCGGTCATCACCCGCTATGACGGCACCCAGCAGGCCGAGCTGGCGGCGCTGATCCAGGCCTATCTCGGCCCCACCCTGTCCCCGCATCGCCAGGATTTTACCGCGCTCATCGGGCAGGCGGGCGAACAGGTGCAAGGCATCTACGAGGCCAATTACCGCGATTTTAACCGCGAGACCTATGTGCGCGGGCGCGAAACCTTTGATGCGACCTATGCCGCGTTCAAACAGCTTTTGGTGGGCGCCTGGCACCGGGATGCGCACGCGGAGCTAGGGAAAGGTTAACCACCCTGCCCTTTTGTCCTGATAAAGGAGACTGACATGGCCAAACGCAAACGCCTCAGCCCCGCCAACCCCGAGATGTTCGGGGCCGCGCCCGAGACCAAGTCGGCCCTTGCCCGGGCCCCCATTGCAGATGTGGCGGCGGATGCTGCGCAAAGCGCGGCGCTCTCTGATGTGGTCCAAGAGCTGCAGGCGGCGCGGGTGTCGGGGCGGATGGTGCTGTCTTTGCCGGTGGCAGAGATTGTTCTGGATCACATCGTGCGCGACCGGGTGGTGGTCCAAGAGGATGACATGGCAGCCCTGCGCCAGTCGATCGCAGAGCGCGGGCAACAGACCCCAATCGAGGTACTCAAGACGGATACGGGAGGCTATGGTCTGATCTCGGGCTGGCGGCGCTGCACCGCGATCGCCCAGCTGGCAGAGGCGGGGCAACATTCGGGCCAGGTGCTTGCCCTGTTGCGCGCGCCGGTCGAGGCGTCCGAGACCTATCTCGCCATGGTCGAGGAAAACGAGATTCGTGTGGGGCTCAGCTATTACGAGCGGGCGCGCATTGCGGCAGAGGCGGTGCGCCAGGGGGTGTTTGAGAGTGAAAAGGCCGCGCTGCTCACGCTCTTCCGCTCGGCCTCGCGGGCGAAACGGTCCAAGATCCGGTCCTTCCTGCCGGTGGTGAACGGGCTCGACGGGGCGCTGCGCTTTCCCCATATGATCGGAGAGCGGTTGGGCCTGCGTCTTTCCGCAGCGCTTGAGGCGGATCCAGAGTTGTTTTGGCGGGCGTCTGCGGCGCTTTTGGGGGCCAAGCCCCAAAGCGCAGAAGCCGAAGCCGCGCTGCTGACCAAAATGATGGCCGAGTCTGCCGCACGTATCGCGCCGCCGGAGGCCAAAGCGCCCGCCAAGCCAGATGCGGTATCGCGGCGTCCGGTGGCCAAAGACCTAGAGGCTGAGTGGGATGCCAGCGGCACCTGGCTGCGCCTGTCGGGCAAGCAGATGAGCTATGAGCTGCGCATGGATCTGCTCAACTATCTGCGCCGGTCCTTGCCGAAGTAAATGTTTCGCGCGCGAAACATTTGCCAGCTGGGGCAGGGGGCTCCTCAGCCCTAGCCCGGGAGCAGCCCCTTTAGAGCGTGTTTTGTCAAATTGGATTCAAATTCGCTGCCTCTCGGCTTTGCCTCGAACGCGAATTTGAATGTTTCATTTTTCCGATT